>NZ_JCBCBS010000155.1:0-1243 GCF_059864205.1 Pelovirga sp. | reverse complement strand
GTCGATGGTGCTGGAGGTCAAACGCTGAACGATGTACTCCTCGCTGAACTTGAAGTTGTTGTAAGGCGATACATACTGCTGAAACTCCTTGAGGGTCTGCCGTCCGAGATTACCGCGATCAACCAGAAACAACACCCGCTTGGCTCCGGCGAATTTAATCAAACGATAGATGAAGCTGATGGCGGTAAAGGTTTTACCGCTGCCGGTGGCCATCTGAATGAGCGCCCGCAGTCGGTTAGCTCGCAAAGATTCTTCGAGATTGGTAATTGCTTTGATCTGCGCCGGCCATAGCCCCTCGGTGACAAGTTCGGGCATCTGTTGCAGGCGGGCGAGAAAACTTGCGCTGACAGACTCTGCCGCTAAGGACGCACCATCAAGATCAGAAGAGGTGCCGGTAAAAGCATAGGCAGCGGTAAGCCATGCGGCCAAAGTTTCCGGACGATGGAAGGCAAATACGCCACGCGAACGGGGATCGGGATCAAGACCGTTGGTGAAACGAGTTTCGACGCCTGTAGACTGATAAGAGAATGGCAACGGATGGTGCCAACAGGGCAAGCTGGAAGGTAGCCCCTTGGTGTATTTATCGGATTGGGTTTCGACGCCGGTTAAGGTGGTTCCGGTCTTTTTTGCTTCGATGACCCCTGCCGCTTTGCCGTCGACATACAGCAGATAATCGGCAAAGCCGTGACCGGGCAACGGAAATTCACGGATTGCCACACCCCGTCCCGCATGGATGTGCGCGGCACCGGCATCCTGCACCAGCCAACCGGCTTTGGTCAGCAGGGCATCAATTTGTTGGCGTGCTTCTTGTTCGGAAGGCGACATACGCCTCTCCTTGAAGTGTGGTCAGAAATCAATCAGAAGATATCGTCAATATACATTCACGAATATCCCCCAGAAAAACAAAAAACCAGACAGAACACCATAAGCATTCATTCTGGCCCAGATTTATTAATTGTGATTGTCGTTCCTTCTCACTATCCCCTCCGGATGCAAAAGGCTGCTATTACCTCATCACCGACTGCGTTTGCCGTTATCATAATAAATGCAACCATATAGCATGACTGCTTATGATTCAATTTTTATCTTAGATACTCGTTTTATAGATTTCACACCCTCACCACCGGCAAACACTCCCAGCGCGTCGTATAGGCTGGTGACTTGAGATCCTGCTTCATGTACCAGTCTTTCTTCGGGCGCTGCCCGCCGAACCAGATCTTACCGATACCGGTGTTGTTGATGC
>NZ_JCBCBS010000144.1:0-7271 GCF_059864205.1 Pelovirga sp. | reverse complement strand
AAAATGGTGAAACGCCCCTTTTTATGATTGAACAGGAGTTAGCCAAGGCACATCAGCATGTGCCTATTGTTCCGGTGATTGGGGATGTGCGAAACCGCTCGCGCGTCAACGTTATTTTTGATCAACAGCAACCCCAGGTGGTGTTTCATGCGGCAGCCTACAAGCATGTACCATTAATGGAGGCGAATCCGGCGGAAGCAGTCAACAATAATGTGCAGGGCACCGTGTTGCTGGCGGATGCCTCTGATTATTACGGGGTTGAAAAGTTTGTCATGGTGTCGACGGACAAGGCGGTACGTCCCACCAATGTGATGGGAACGACCAAGCGCATTGCCGAAATGTATGTGCAATCCCTGAATAATAGATCAAAAACCCGTTTTGTTACGACCCGCTTTGGCAATGTGTTGGGGAGTAACGGCAGCGTTATTCCAACCTTCCAGCAACAGATTGAGGCCGGGGGGCCGGTGACGGTGACCCATCCGGAGGTAACGCGCTTTTTCATGACGATTCCCGAGGCGACGCAACTGGTATTGCAAGCCGGCAGTATGGGTCAGGGGGGGGAGATTTATCTTTTTGATATGGGCGAGCCGGTTAAAATCACAACCCTGGCCGAAGAGATGATCCGCCTTTCCGGCCTTGTGCCGTATGAAGATGTCGATATCGTTTATGTCGGCTTACGCCCCGGTGAAAAGCTTTACGAAGAATTGCTGCTGGATGATGAAGGGGTGCTGCCGACCCCTCATAGGAAAATCTGCATTGCCCAGTCGGTAACGCCGCCCCATCAGCAACTGGTAGAACAGATTGCCGCCCTGGTTGCCAGTGCCAAAATCCTTGATTTTAAGGCTGTAGGAGTGGGGCTTAAGCAGCTGGTGCCGGAATATTCGCCGACCGCGAACAAAAAACTCTCTGTTACTGACCGCAAGTCTTCGGTGTGTTGAAGGGACGCAGAGCCTGGTCTGAGAAACCCTTTACGTTTTACTGACCCAGCGACAGGGGACCCCGCTTCAGCGGCAAGTTATTTTCTTCACTTTGGTTACAATGCCCTGTATCCTTCGATCTGTTTTTTTTAGTATCTCTATGTCCAAGTCATAGCAATTCGAATCATTCCACGGGGTTTTTATGAAATTAACGGTTATTGGTACTGGTTATGTCGGCCTGGTCAGTGGGGCCTGTTTCGCTGAAATGGGCAATCAGGTTTACTGTGTTGATATCGATCAGGAAAAGATCGAGGGGCTCAAAAAAGGGAAGCTGCCGATTTACGAGCCGGGGCTCGATGCCCTGGTCGCTCGCAACCATACCGAGGGGCGGTTGCATTTTACCAGCAGTCTGGGCGAAGCAATGACGAATTGTTCGTTGTTTTTTATCGCCGTCGGTACACCACCGGGGGAGGATGGTTCTGCCGATCTGCAGTATGTGGTCGCTGTCGCCAAAGAAATCGGTTCATTGCTTGACAGCTATGCTGTTGTCGTCAATAAATCGACGGTGCCGGTTGGAACGGCGGAAATGGTCCATAACGCAATCCGGGAGCAACTCGACCAGCGCGGCGTTCAGGTCGAATTTGACGTCGTCAGCAATCCGGAATTTCTGAAAGAGGGGGCAGCTATTGATGATTTTATGAAGCCGGATCGGATCGTTGTCGGGACTGAAAGTCCCAGGGCGCGTGAACTGATGTACCAGCTTTATGCGCCTTTTAATCGTAATCATGAGCGTACCATCTATATGGGTGTGCGTGATGCGGAGATGACCAAATACGCCGCCAACTCGATGCTGGCAACGAAAATCTCCTTCATCAACGAGATGGCCGGTTTGTGCGAATTGCTCGGTGTTGATGTTGAAAATGTGCGGCGTGGTATTGGTTCGGACAGCCGTATCGGCTTTTCTTTTATCTACCCCGGTTGCGGTTACGGTGGCTCCTGCTTTCCCAAGGACGTGCAGGCGTTAATCCGTATGGCGCAGCAGGTAGATTTTGAGCCGCGGGTGCTGCAATCGGTGGAACAGCGCAATCAGTTTCAAAAAGGCTGGTTCGGTCGCCAGTTGCGTCGTCATTTTGGTGATGACCTCTCCGGACTAACCTTCGGGATCTGGGGTTTGTCATTCAAGCCGGGAACCGATGATATGCGAGAAGCCTCAGCCACAGTCTTGCTTGCCGATCTGCTGGCCGCCGGTGCCACTGTCCTGGCTTACGATCCGGTCGCCATGGAAACCGCTGCCCGTGAATTGCCGGCGCAGTGGTTTGCCTCAGGGCAGTTGCGCCTGGTAGATAACCAGTATCAGGCGTTAGAGGGTGCGGACGCGATGCTGCTGGTGACTGAGTGGAAACCGTTCCGTAACCCCGACCTTGATGCCATGCGTCGAACCATGAAGCAACAGCTGATTTTTGACGGACGCAATCAGTATGATCCCGAGCTGATACGCTCCGCCGGATTTGGGTATGTGGGGGTTGGGCGCTTGGTGTAATTGACCGGGGCACAGCACGCTGTGCTCCTACGTTTTTGCATTATAAACAACCTAAGGAAACCAGATGATCAAAAGTATGACCGGTTACGGTCGTGGGCAGTCGCAACGGGACAATCTGTCTTTCACGATAGAGATCAAGGCGGTGAACCATCGTTATGCCGATATCAATATCAAGGCTCCGCGTTTGGTAGCGCCTTTCGAGGCGCAGATCAAAAAACAGGTGGGGACCGTGCTCAAGCGCGGCAAAATTGATATCTATGTTACCCAGAATAACAATGCGCAAGCAACGGTAAAACCGGTTGTTAACAAGAGCCTGGCAGCGGCCTACCTTGAGGCGTTGCAGGAGATTCGCGATCTCGATGGTGTTAGCGGTGAGATCCCCTTGGCATATCTGGCGGCGTTGCCTGATGTTATCAAGCTCGAAGACGTCTCTGTGGTGGAAGAGGAAATCAGTGCGTCTCTGGAGGCCGCACTGACACAGGCCCTCGATGCGATTATCGGGATGCGTATGGTTGAAGGTGCCGCCACTGGTGTTGATATGCAGGAACGCTTGTTGCTGCTCAAGGAGATGATGTCAGGCATTGAAGCCCAGGCAGCATCAGTCCCGCTGGAATGGCAACGCAAATTAACCGAGCGCCTGGCACGGTTGCAGAATGGCGCAGAGATGGATCCGCAACGGATTGCTCAGGAAATTGCCATTTTTGCCGATCGTTCTGACATCAGTGAGGAACTGGTACGCTTTCGCAGTCACCTTGAACAATTCAGTGAACTGCTGACGTGCGCCGAACCCGTTGGCAGACAGATGGATTTTCTTGTGCAGGAACTGAACCGCGAAGCGAATACCATGGGTTCCAAGTCGAATGATGCGATATTGACCCGCTATGTGGTCGGTCTGAAGTCTGAACTCGAAAAGATCAGAGAACAGGTACAGAACATTGAGTAAAGAAGAACAACGAGATGGCACCCTGTTTGTCGTGTCGGCGCCATCAGGTGCCGGAAAAACCTCATTGTGCCGTGAACTGATTGACACTTTCCCGGAAATAAGGCAGTCTGTCTCGTTTACAACACGTTCCATGCGTGCCGGAGAGCAGGCTGGGGTTGATTATCACTTTGTCAACCCTTTGGCTTTCGAACGGATGAAAGATAATAACCAGTTTGCCGAGTGGGCGCAGGTTCACGGCAACCTTTACGGCACAGCGCTGGAAACCCTGGAGCAGGCAGCTGAACAGGGGATTGATCTGCTGCTCGATATTGATTACCAGGGCGCTGCGCAGCTGAAAAAAAATTGTCGCCACGGGGTTTTTATTTTTGTTCTGCCGCCCAACCTGACTGAACTGGAGCGGCGTCTACGCTCCCGCGGTACCGATACTGATGAGGTGATCAGACGACGCCTTAAGGTGGCGCGCGAGGAAATTTCACAGGCAATATGGTATGATTACCTGATCGTCAACGATCATCTGGACACGGCCGTTAACAAAATTAAAGCTATTGTTGTTGCGGAGCGTTGTCGCAGTGAACGCTCGGGGGAATTGCTGCAGCAGATTGTTAAGTAAGTGAAAAGAAGAATATAGAATACAGAATATAGAATATAGAATAATTTCTAACGATGGTTAATTAAGAACTTAAGGAGTAAATGATGGCACGCGTTACCGTAGAAGATTGTCTGGAAGTTATACCTAACCGTTTTTTGTTGGCCATGGTTGCCGCCAAGCGCGCCAAACAGCTGTACAAGGGTGGAGAGCCGCTGATCGAAAACAAGGCAGGGAACAAGAAGGTGGTTGTTGCCTTGCGTGAAATTGCTGCCAACAAGATTGAATTTGACATTCCTGTGCGCAAAAACTAGCATTAATCCGGATGCTGAGAATGTGGCAGTCGTCACTCTTTCAAGATGTTTCGGCTAGTATTTCACTTTTGCCGGGCGTCTGACCCGGTCACGCCATGTTGACACGAGACACCGTTTTTTCACAGTTTATCAGTTACTTTCCCCAGGCCGATCGAGTTCTGTTCGATCGTGCCTGTGCTCTTGCTGAACAGGCTCACCGCCTCCAAAAAACTCCCGATGGCCGCGATTACCTGCAGCACTCCCTTGAAGTAGCGGCCATTCTGACGCGCCTGAAAGTTGACCAGACGACCATTCTGGTTGGCATCCTTCATGATTTTCTCGCTACCCCCGATGCTTCACGCACTGAAATAGAAAAAATCTTTGGCAGTGAAGTCCTTCAGCTGATTGAAACCGGACACAAGATCAGCAGTATTCCTTACCGTCAAAAAAATCGCCAACAGGTTGAAAGTTTCCGCAAGATGTTTGTCGCCATGGCACGTGATCTGCGCGTGGTGCTGGTGTATCTGGCTGACCGTTTGAGTGATATGCGCGCTATTGAACACTGTGGACAAGCCAGAAAAGAATCTTACTCGCGTGAGACCCTGGAAGTTTACGCGCCTCTGGCCAATCGTTTGGGGATCAGCTGGCTCAAGGCGGAATTGGAGGATCTTTCTCTTCAGATTCTTGAGCCGGAAAAGTTTGCTGCCCTGACCCGACGCATCACGACGCACAAGGAAGAACGTGGTGATTATATTGACAAGGTTGGTGGGCAGATTCGCAAGCTGCTGGTAGATAATCAGCTCGAGGGGGATGTCACCGGGCGTTTCAAACATTTTTATTCTGTCTATCGCAAAATGGAGCGCACCGGGGTTGATCTCGATGAAATCTATGACCTGATTGCTTTTCGGGTGCTGGTCGATTCGGTCCGCGAATGTTACGAAGTGCTCGGGTTGATTCATGCAACCTGGAAACCCATCTCCGGGCGTTTCAAAGATTACATTGCCATGCCCAAAGCAAATATGTACCAGTCGCTGCACACGACGGTCCTCGGTCCTTTTGGCGAGCGCATGGAAGTGCAGATTCGTACCCATCAGATGCACAGTATTGCTGAAGAGGGGGTAGCCGCCCACTGGAAATACAAGGAGGGTGGCCCGGTAGCGGCGGTTGGTCGGGACGATAAACGTTTCAGCTGGCTACGCCAGGTGATGGAGTGGCAACAGGATGTCAGTGATCATGCTGCTGAAGAATCGTCTTTTATCGATCTGTTCCCCGAAGAGGTTTATGTCTTTACCCCTCAGGGCGAGGTCAAGGAATTACCCCGTGGCGCATCGCCGGTGGATTTTGCCTACGCTATCCATACCGATGTCGGGTCTCATTGTGTCGGTGCGCGGATCAACGGCAAGCTGTCGCCATTAAAAACCGAGCTGAAAAATGGCGATATCATCGAGGTGATGACAGCCACCCATCAAACCCCGCGCAAGGATTGGCTGGCCTTTGTTAAAACCTCCAAGGCGCGCAATAAAATTCGCCAGTGGGTCAAGGCCGAACAGCGTGAAAAAAGTATGCTCATGGGGCGCGAACTGCTTGAAAAGGCGCTGCGCAAGCACCAGACCAGTCTCAAACGCGCCTTGCTGTCAGGCCTGCTGGAACAGGCAGCAACAGAGTTCGGCTATCGCACAACAGATGACCTGTTTGCATCGGTCGGCTACGGTAAAACTTCGCCCGGACAGGTCATTTCACATATTGTTCCGCGCGCTGAAAAATCCGGCGATGCTGATCGACCTGACACTGATGATCAGGATAAGTCTTCGCGCCGTCCGTCGCAGAGCGCTATCCTTATCGGTGGTATCGACAATGTCATGGTACGCTTCGCCCATTGCTGTAATCCGTTGCCGGGGGAACCGGTCACCGGTTTTATCACTCGCGGACGCGGACTGACTGTCCATACCATCGATTGTCTGCAGGTACAGACCAGTGACCCTGAACGCCGTATCGAGGTGCAGTGGGATATGCACCGCAAAACCTTGCGCCCGGTCAAGATCCGGGTGATCTGTGAAGACCAAAAAGGGATGCTGGTGGGAATTTCCGGCGCCATCAGTCAAGCCGATGCCAATATCGTCAGTGCTACCGTACATGCCCGTGGCGATAAAAAAGGAAACAACCTGTTTGTTGTCGATGTCGAAAATCTCGAGCACCTTAACCGGGTCATCCGCGAAATTAAAAGGGTAAAAGGGGTTACGCGGGTTGAGCGGCTCAAAAATTAACAGAGGATGTTATGAACAAAAAAGTCATTACCACGCCAGCCGCACCGGCTGCTATTGGTCCTTATTCGCAGGCAATTCAAACCGGTGATCTATTGTTCTGCTCCGGCCAGATTCCCCTTGATCCGGCAACGGGAGAGATGGTTGACGGTGGCATTGAGGAACAAACGCGGCAGGTACTTGGCAATCTGGGCGAGGTGTTAAAAGCGGCCGGCGCAAACTACGACGATCTGGTAAAAACGACTATCTATCTGACCGACCTTGCACATTTTCCGTTGGTTAACGATATTTACGCTGGATATGTCGGTGCCTGTGCCCCGGCGCGGGCAACGGTTGAGGTGTCGGCCCTGCCGAAGGGGGCCTTGGTTGAAATTGATGGTATTGCCAGACTCAACGGTTGATAGGCTGTTGTTGAAACAGCACCACGACAAAAAGGGATGACGGTTATCAGTCATCCCTTTATTATTGTTGCTGTGCCTGAAAAAGAGGCTTATTAAACGACCTTTTGAACCTTGCCGGAGCGGATACAGCGGGTGCAAACCTTCATGGTTTTGATTGACCCCTCGTGCTCGGCACGGATTTTTTGCAGGTTCGGGTTCCACACGGTGCGGGTTTTGTTATGGGCGTGACTGACGTTGTTTCCGGTAATCGGCTTCTTGCCGCAAATTCCACATTCTTTAGCCATCTTGATATCCTCCTGAAAGTTTCGAACGCGATTAACTAACACAGAT
>NZ_JCBCBS010000098.1:0-8934 GCF_059864205.1 Pelovirga sp. | reverse complement strand
CCGGGGCCCCTGATACCGGCTGGACATTTTACGTCCCCTTCAGTACGCAGACCTCAACCAACGTCAGTCTCGCCGCCCTGGCCGCCTTTATGCTCGGCTTTTCGTCGATTCTTACCGGGATCAACTTTGTCACTACCATCCACCGTTTACGTGCCGAGGGAATGGGCTGGGGACGGCTCCCGCTGTTTGTCTGGACCCTCTACGCCACCGCATGGATTCAGGTGCTGGCGACCCCGATGTTAGGGATCACCCTGGTATTGGTGATGCTGGAACGCTTCTTCGGCGCCGGCCTGTTTGACGTTGCCAGCGGAGGCGACCCGATTCTGTTTCAGCATCTGTTCTGGATCTACTCTCACCCGGCGGTATACATCATGATTCTGCCGGCCATGGGGGTCATTTCCGAGATCATTCCGACCTTTTCGCGCAAACCGTTGTTCGGCTACTGGGCCATGGCGATCTCAAGTCTGGCAATTGCCTTTGCCGGCTCATTGGTCTGGGCCCACCACATGTATGCCAGCGGCATGAGTGATTTCGCTATTCTGGTATTCTCGCTACTAACCTTCATCGTTGCCATCCCCAGTGCAATTAAAATCTTCAACTGGATTTCGACCCTCTACAAGGGTTCCATTGAACTGGCACCACCAATGCTCTATGCCCTCGCCTTCATCCTCCAGTTTGCCATCGGTGGACTGGGCGGGCTGGCACTTGGTGCAGCGGCGGCTGATATTCATCTGCACGACACCACCTTTGTCGTCGGTCACTTTCATTACACCATGTTCGGTGGTACCGGCTTTGCTTTCTTTGCCGCCCTGCACTACTGGCTGCCGAAATTCACCGGGCGCATGTACAATCACAAAATTGCCTTTATCGCCTGGGGACTGCTGTTCGTCGGCTTTAATACAACCTATATGGCGATGCAGGCCGTCGGTATCCAGGGCATGCCACGCCGTTACTACGACTATCTTCCTGAATTTCAGACCCTCAACATGGTCTCGACTATCGGTTCCTGGGTGCTGGCAGCCGGATTGATTGTGATGTTTGTCAATCTGCTGAACGGTATGCGTAACGGTCGTCCTATCAGGATGAACCCCTGGGGTGGGGCAACCCTTGAATGGCAGGTGCCGTCACCTCCGCCGATGCTCAATTTCGGCAAGGAGGATCCGGTAGTTACCCGCGGCCCCTACGACTACAAAGGAGTCAAAGCCGATGAGTTTTGAACATCGTGATGACACCGGCGACCGTTTCGGTATGTGGCTGTTTCTCTATACCGAGGTGATCCTGTTCAGTGGCTTGTTCATTCTCTATGCCATTGCCCTGACCACCTATCCGCAAGAGTACATAACCGCCAGCAACAAGCTCAACATCTGGTTCGGTGCTGCCAATACCGTTGTCCTGCTGACCAGCAGCCTGACCATTGCGCTGGCCATTACCGCCATTCAGCGCAACCAGATCCGCCTCTGTATCAGCCTGTGTGTCGCGACCATCGGCCTGGCTTTTGTTTTTCTGATCAATAAATATTTTGAATGGTCCCACGAGATCAGCCTCGGGATTTACCCTGCGTCGGAAACCCTGCGTGACATGGGGCCGGGAGTCACCTCGTTTTTTAACCTGTATTACTTTACCGCCGGTTTGCATGGCCTGCATGTGCTGATCGGCGCCACCCTGATTACCGTTGTAGCGGTGATGGTAGCCAAGGGCAAGGTCACCAGCGACCGCTATGTATTGCTGGAAAACTCGGCCCTCTACTGGCACCTGGTTGACCTGGTATGGATTTTCCTGTTCCCCCTGTATTACCTGATTATCTGAGCCGTCGGGAGGATTGCATGTCGGAAGAAAAGCACGAACCTGTTCCTTACCAGACCTTTATCCTTATCTGGGTTGCCTTAATCATCTTAACCGGCATAACCGTCGGGGTTGCCCAATTTGATCTTGGCGCGGTGAATGTCTGGGTTGCGTTGTCTGTGGCCTCGTTGAAATCAGCCCTGGTACTGTTTGTTTTTATGCATCTGCGCCAGGAATCGCTATTGTTTAAAATCGGCCTGCTCGCCATGCTGGTCATTCTGGTTATCTTCATTGGTCTAACCTTTACCGATGTTCTCTACCGCGAGGTGCTGCTGTGACCCTGCTTCCAACTGACAACCCGACAGCTCAACTTGTTGACGGTGTCATGATCTACATCTTCGGCCTGTCTCTGCTACTGCTGCTCGGGATCACCATTGTTACTATTTATTTTGTCGTCAAGTACCGCCGTTCCAGGCATCCGGAACCGACCTCCGATGTCGATCACAATATTGTCCTGGAAGCCGTGTGGACGGTTTTGCCGACCCTGATCGTCCTGACCATGTTCTGGTATGGCTGGGTTAACTATGTCGGCCTGACGGAAGTTCCGGAGGATGCCATAGAGGTCAAGGCCACGGCGCGCATGTGGTCGTGGCAATTTGAATACGAGGATGGCCGCCGTGAAAACCGGTTGTATGTACCGGCCAATACCCCGGTGAAGGTGCGCCTCCAGTCAACTGATGTGATTCACAGTTTTTTCGTTCCGGCCTTCCGCATCAAAAAAGATATGGTACCGGGTCTGGAAACCTACGTCTGGTTTGAGGCCCCGAAACCAGGCAGTTACGATATTTTCTGTACCGAGTACTGTGGCGTCGGCCACGCTGACATGGTCACGACTATCGAGGCGCTGAGTGCAGAGGATTACGCCGCCTGGTTGGTTGCTGATGCGCCGCCGGAACATCGTGGTCTGGTGGTCATGCGTGAGCAGGGATGTATCGGCTGTCACAGCGTTGACGGCACCACCGGCATCGGCCCGTCCTTATTTGAACTGGCAGGATCACCCCGCCGGGTGGAGATTGACGGCCAAACCACTGAAATCACCATTGACGATGATTATCTGGTGCGCGCCATCCGTCATGCTGATTACGAGGTTGTTCAGGGATATCCGGCAATGATGCCTTCTTATGACGAGGCCACCTTGAATCAGGAGGATCTGCAGGCGCTGGTCGACTACATGATGGACCGACCGGACACAACAACAGCCCCGGTCTTTGACGGTGCCCGACTGATCGAAATCAACGGCTGCATTGGGTGCCACTCGACGGACGGTAGTCGCAGCATAGGTCCAACCTTTCAGGGGATTGGCAGCCGCGACATCACCTTTATTCGCGATGGACAGGAATTCACCCAAAAGGCAGATGCTGACTACCTGCTCCGCGCCCTGGTTGATCCAGGTTCCGATATGGTCAAGGGCTATCCGGACATCATGCCGCCGATGGATTATTTGAGTCCCGAGGAACTTGATGCCATCGTCGATCATCTGCTGCAACAGTAAGGATCATTGACCTTGTCTTTATCCGTTCCCCAACGCCGCCAAGAGGCAATGATCAGCCGTTGGCTAACTGGCGCGACAGCGTTGCGGCGCCTGATGCGGTTGGAACTATCAACCATGGTCGCCCTGTCAGCGTTGACCGGATATTTCTTTGCCGGCGGCGCCTGGTCGTGGTCGATTCTGCTGGTGCTGGGTGGAACCGGTTTACTTGCCGGTGGCAGTTCAGCACTCAATCAATGGCAGGAGGCCGATCTTGACCAGCGGATGCTGCGCACCTGCATGCGCCCGCTACCCTCAGGACAATTCAACGAAAAGCTTGTTCTGGTATTAGTCCTTCTGCAGATTACCGGCGGCTTCATCCTGCTGGCTCAGCTACCCGGCTATCTGCCGCTGCTCATCGGCGCCCTGGCGGTCATCTGGTACAATGCCATCTACACCTCGTTAAAACGTATCACCCCGTTTGCCGCTCTGCCCGGCGCTGTTTGCGGCGCCCTGCCACCGCTCATCGGCTGGACCGCAGCCGGTGGTGCGCTGCTGACTCTGCCGGCGATTATTCTCGCCGGCACCCTGTTTGTCTGGCAGATTCCCCATACCTGGTTGTTGTTGTGCCGCTATCGCGATGATCTGCAACGCAGCGGTCTGCCGGATCTGTTTCACACCATCCCGACCAAGAGGCTGCTGCAGATCAATAACTGCTGGATCGCCAGCCTGTTTCTCTGCTACCTGCTCTTTCCGCTGTTTGGGTTCCTCTCCCACCCCTTGATCACGACCATCTTTTTAATTGGGCTACTGGCCCTGCTCGTTGGCCTGGTCTGCATGCGCCGTGGCTCCACCGAAGAGATCGCTCTGCGACGCTTTCATCTGATCAACCTGTCGATGGCCTTATTGTTCACGGTGCTGATTGTGGATCGGATTGTGGCTTAGCCAGGACCCTGCAACCCATAATCTATCGCATCTTGCTTGTTTTTTTGACGCGTCAACTGCGTTATGATCAACGCGAGTTACAGGGTACAGGTATTAATTCACTTGATTTTCCAAACCGATGTTTCGCACACCACCATGACACTGCTTGCCGTACTTTTTCTGCTATCCTCATCAAACCCTAACAGTACGATAGTAATTATTCAAAAATTAAGAGAAAATGACAGGTCATGGAGATGCTATGGGGAAAGAACATATTCTGGTTATTGAAGATGAAGAGGATATCCTCGCGCTGCTGCACTACAACCTGATCAAAGAAGGTTTCAGGGTCAGTTGTGCCCAGAGCGGCGAAGAAGGTTTGAACGCCGCCCGTGCTGAGAAACCCGACCTGATCGTCCTTGACCTGATGTTACCTGGGATTGATGGGCTGGAGGTCTGCCGCGCCCTGAAAAACGCCAGAGCAACCGCCACTATCCCCATTGTCATGCTCACCGCTAAAGGGGAAGAACACGATATTGTCACCGGGCTCGAGCTGGGTGCCGACGACTACGTGACCAAGCCGTTCAGCCCACGGGTGTTGTCATCGCGTTTAAAGGCGGTATTGCGTCGCCACGAACGTGATAGCGACAATACTACTGATGAAAGTGAATCCTTGCACATCGGCGCTATCAGCATCCACCCCGGCCGCAATGAGGTGCTGGTCGGTGGGCAGAAGATCGATCTCACCTTTACTGAATTTCGCGTCCTCAATCTACTCGCCCGCCGCCCTGGGTGGGTCTTTACCCGTTATCAGATTGTCAATGCCGTGCGTGGCGACGATTATTCGGTCACTGATCGCGCGGTTGATGTCCAGATCGTCGGTCTGCGCAAAAAACTTGGGCCCGCCGGAAAAGTCATCGAGACGGTTCGCGGCGTCGGCTACCGCTTCAAGGATCAATAATGCGTCTGCGCTTTGTCTGGCAAATTCTGCCGGCATTTTTTTTCCTTATCCTGCTCACCCTGTTGCTGCTAACCTGGCTTTTTGCGCGCAACTTAAGCACCTTTTATCTGGAAGAAACGGCAGCCGGACTGGAAGCCCGCGCCAGACTCGTGGCTTTTCAGATTGCCGATTCCTTCGCCCTTGACCACAGCGACCGCCTCGACGAATTAAGCATCCGTCTAAGTAGAGAAACAGGAACCCGCTTTACTTTCGTTCTGCCATCCGGAGCCGTTCTCGCCGACTCACTGGAGAGCCCAGAGCACATGGAGAACCACGCCCTGCGACCGGAAGTTGCGATCGCCCTGACCGGCACAATCGGACAGGCCACCCGCTACAGCAACACCGTCCATAAAAATATGATGTATGTCGCAATTCCGGTCCAGAATCAGGACCAGCTGGTTGGCGTTGTTCGCGCCGCGTTGCCGGTGACCACCATTGATCAGACGCTTGGCATTGTTTATCGGCAGATTATCGTCAGTGGCATGGTTGTCATGCTGATTGCAACCCTGATCGGGATCTATATCAGTCGTCGCATCAGTCGTCCCTTAGAAGAGATGCGCCGGGGCGCGGAGCGCTTTGCCCGCGGCGAACTGACCGAGCGTCTGCGCATAAAAGGTTCTATTGAGATTACCGCCCTGGCAACTGCCATGAACACCACCGCCTACGAACTTGACCAGCGCATGCGCACCGTCGTACGCCAGCATAACGAACAGGAAGCGGTACTGGCGAGCATGGTCGAAGGGGTGCTGGCGGTTGACACCAGCGAACGCATTATCCGTATTAACCGTGCTGCCGCCACCCTGCTCGGGGTCTCACCGGAAGAGGTCAAGGGACGCAATATTCAGGAAGCGATCCGCAAAGCCGATCTGCAGCGCTTTGTCCGGCGCGCCCTTTCTACCCGTGACCCGGTTGAGGGCGATATCGTCCTACACGGCAACGAAGATCTCTATCTCCAGGCCCACGGTTCCCTGTTACGCGGAGAATCGGGACAGGAACTTGGCGCCCTGATCGTCCTCAATGATGTCACCCGGTTGCGACGTCTGGAAAATGTCCGCCGTGACTTTGTCGCCAACGTATCCCATGAGCTGAAAACACCCATCACCGCCATCAAGGGCTTCGTCGAAACCCTGCAGGAAGGTGCCATTGCCGATCCGGACAGCGCCTCGCAGTTTCTTGAGATTATGATGCGTCAGGCAGATCGCCTTAATGACATCATTGACGATCTACTGATTCTTGCCCGCATTGAACAGGACAGCGACCAGCAGGAACTCCCCCTCACCACCATGAGCCTGACCACTGTTATCAACACTGCGGTGCAGGCCTGTGCCAATCTGGCGGCGGAAAAACAGGTACATATTGAGCCTATTTGCCCCTCCGATCTTCGCATCCCGATCAACGCACCGCTGCTGGAACAGGCGATGATCAATCTGCTCACCAACGCCATCAAGTACAGTCCGCAGCAAGGCAAGGTGCTGATTGAAGCAATTCATGGCGACCATAAAACCACCATCAATGTGCGTGACTGGGGGTGCGGCATCGACAAGGTTCATTTGCCACGGCTGTTTGAGCGCTTTTATCGCGCCGACAAAGCCCGTAGTCGCAAGCTCGGCGGAACCGGCCTTGGCCTGGCCATTGTTAAACATATTGCCCAGGCCCACGGTGGTGAAGTTAGCGTTACCAGCACCCCGGGAGAAGGAAGCACTTTCTCCCTGCAGATTCCCCTTAAGGCCCAGCACCATAACAGCTCGTCGCCGGCGACCACTGTGCAGGCATCACCAAAAACCCCTCCAGACCAAGAGGATTGATCCGCATGCCTTTGTATCTCGAACGCCAGATTGATGATTTGAAAAAACGTATTCTTACCCTTTCAGCGGTAGTGGAAGAGGGCTTTCATCAGGCGATTCACTCCCTCGAGGAAATGGACACCAGCCTCGCTGAGGCCGTTATTGAACGGGATGTCGAAGTCAACGAGATGGAGGTTGATCTTGAAGAGGAGTGTTTGAAGATCCTGGCGCTGCACCAACCGGTGGCCATTGATCTGCGTTTTATCGTCTCGGTACTTAAAATCAACAACGATCTTGAACGCATCTCCGACCTGTCGGTCAATATTGCGCAGCGCACCCGCGGCCTGGCAGCGCTCAAACCGGCGCCCATTCCCTTTGCCTTGTTCGAGATGGCCGACAAGGTTGAAGGTATGCTCAAGAAAAGTCTCGACTCCCTGGTCAATCTGGACATGGAACTGGCCCGCGAGGTCTGCCGGCTCGATGATGAAGTCGACGCCATGCACAAAGACAATTACGGCCTGGTCAAAGATCAGATCCGCCAACACCCCGAACAGCTCGATGCCCTGATCGAACACCTTTCCCTGTCCCGCCACCTTGAACGCATCGCTGATTTAACCACCAACATTGCCGAAGACGTGCTCTATATGATTGACGGGGAGATTATTCGGCATACCTATTGATTTTTTTTGAGAAGAAACTGCCTTTGCAATAAACACTGGCAGACAAGCCAAAAAAAGAATCACAGTCACGACGAGAAAAAATCCACAGACACCAAACATAACAAGCGGCCCATATCGGCTGAAACCGTTTGATCTTCTTTTTCAAATGGGGCAGAGTTGCAAAAGCAAATGATGGAGGGGACGCTCATCATACTCACGACCACTTCTCCTGTCGTTGTTTAGAAAATCCGGAGTTCCATCAATGACCAACTCGGAAGATCGCTGGTTATCCATCCACGAAATCTGCCACCACCTTGGTATCAGCAGTAGGGGCGGACCTATGTGTCCGCCCTGGTTTGCGCAACAACAAAATGGGCAGACACATCGGTCTGCCCCTACGACCAAAATCGACATGGGAAAACAACCGGGCGAACACGTAGGTTCGCCCCTACATCGTGTGGTGCAATGGTTCCAAACCATGTCGACCAACGAATACATTCGGGGTGTCAAACAGGATGGGTGGCAACCATTTTCCAAAAAATTGTGGCCGCGCAATTATTGGGAACACATCATCCGCAACGAAACGGAATTGAATCGCATACGGGAATACATCCTGAATAACCCTGCCCAATGGGATTTGGATAAATTAAACCCCAATGTAGGGGCGAACCTATATGTTCGCCCTGATTCGGGCAACCTGGGATCAACAGGGCAGACACATAGGTCTACCCCTACGGAAATCCGCGAAACATCCGAAATATATGTCAAGACGATCGTCCGCGTTGTCGATGAGGCATGGATGACATGAAAATGCAACCTTATCCACAGCTTCGCCACAAACTCTAATATTATCGGCGTGATCTATCAACAACAGGCTGAACGATCCGCAACGTGAGCAAGCCATGGACGTTAAAACGGATGTCATTTAGGATTGTCCAGCAGACCGGAATGGCGTTGGACATTGGATCAGCTCGACATCAATGACAGGCATGACCATTGCGCAAGCAAATGATGGAGGGTTAAGCATGATAATTGGTGAACATCCTCATTTCACACAGAGAATGATTACAAAACAAACTTGACTGGGTTATCATTTTTGTAAAAAATAAGACCATTATTTGATCCGTAAATTAGACCCCCAAAAGGCACAAAAAATGAAATCCATCCTGGCAAATTGCTCAGCAAGTATTTCCGAACTCAAAAAAAACCCCAGCGCCCTGATTGACCAGGCCAATGGGGAGCCCATTGTCATCCTTAATC
>NZ_JCBCBS010000036.1:0-1396 GCF_059864205.1 Pelovirga sp. | reverse complement strand
TATCCTTGCGCAGGGCCTTTGGATCCTGTGGCAAGGGTTTTTGTCGCCATGGACGGCGACAAAAAGCGGTCATGGATGACCCAACGGGAAACAATCGCGTCCCTTGACATAGGATTCAAAGGCCCGGTGCTGAACAGATACGATAATACTTACAATACGTTGATGATAAGTCTGCAATTGGATGTGCTTGAACGCTGCGGGTAACTGTTTGAGCGAAGCGAGTTTTACCCGCAAGAGAAAGTACTCCAATTGATAGACGATTAACTTATCTATGTTGATGAAGCTCACACCCCTTTAAATTATTTGCGAGGTACTTATGATGGCTGGAAAAATCATGAAAGGCGGAGAATTTCTTATTGCCGAGACAGCATGTCAGGATGTTTTTACCCCGGAAGATTTCAGCGACGAGCAGCGCGCTTTCGCGGAAACGACGGAAAAATTTGTCACCGATGAAATCCTGCCTCATCTGGAGGAGATTGAAAATCAGGAGTTCTCCTACGTCGTCGCCGGCATGCGCAAATGTGGCGAACTCGGCCTGCTGATGATGGATGCCGCCGAGGAGGATGGCGGTCTGGAGCTGGACAAGGCGTCGAGCATGCTGGTCGGAGAGAAAATCGCCACCAGCGGCTCCTTCTCCGTCGCCTTTGCCGCCCATACCGGCATCGGCACTCTGCCCCTCATCTATTACGGAACGGCGGAGCAAAAGGAAAAGTATCTGGAAAAGATCATCAGCGGCGAGTGGTGTGCAGCCTATTGCCTCACCGAACCCGGTTCCGGCAGCGACGCCTTAAGTGCCCAGACCTCTGCCACCCTGAGCGAAGACGGCACCCACTACCTGCTCAACGGCACCAAGCAATACATTACCAATGGCGGGTTTGCTGAGCTGTTCACCGT
Source organism: Pelovirga sp. (assembly GCF_059864205.1). NCBI lineage: Bacteria > Pseudomonadati > Thermodesulfobacteriota > Desulfuromonadia > Geobacterales > Geobacteraceae > Pelovirga > Pelovirga sp. Next base: position 502 of record NZ_JCBCBS010000036.1, on the reverse strand, counting down.
TTTCGCCAAGATCGATAAAGAGCACTTCACCGCTTTTCTGGTGGAGAAAAGCTTTCCCGGCCTGATCGTCGGCAACGAAGAGAAAAAAATGGGGATCAAGGGCAGCTCAACCACCCAGATCATTCTCGACAACTGCCAGGTGCCGGTAGAAAACGTTCTTGGTGAAATCGGCAAGGGCCACAAGATTGCCTTCAACGTCCTCAATATCGGCCGCTTCAAGCTCGGCGCCGGGGTGACCGGTGCAGCGAAAATGGCTCTCGGTGAAGGCATCCGCTACGCCAACGAGCGCAAACAGTTCGGCCAGCCGATCTCCGCTTTTGGCGCCATCCAGGAAAAAATTGCCGATCTCACCGCCGCCATCTATGCCTCGGAGTCACTGGTTTACCGTTTGGCTGGATTGCTGGACGACAAGCTGGCCACCATCGAACAAGGGATCCCCGACTATTACGAACAGTATCAGAAGGCCATTGAAGAATATGCCGCCGAGTGCGGCATCTCCAAG
>NZ_JCBCBS010000076.1:0-65775 GCF_059864205.1 Pelovirga sp. | reverse complement strand
CAATACCGGCACTTTCAAGCTGACTGACAATCCAGTCCGCCAGTGCCTTTAATATCCGCCGACAGTTACCCAGGTAGCGCTCAATCTGGTCTCCCCCCTGAAAGGCCTTAACCGCAGCATACTGAATTGGCGCACTGGTTGCGGTAAAGGTTTCACTGGCCACCACTGCCATGGCATCAAGCAACCATTTCAGTTCACTGGGGAAGGTAAAGGTCCCAAGCCGCCAGCCACCGGCTCCTGCCCACTTGCTCAAACCACTGGCGATGATGGTTCCTTCCGGGTAATAACGCGCGATAGACTGATGATTAGCTCCGTAATTGAGCTCCCCGTAAATCTCATCAGACAGTAGGATGATCCGGTATTTTCTGGCAACCCCTGCTAACTGCTGCAGCTGATCCGGGCTGTAGGAACAGCCGGTGGGATTGTTCGGATAGTTAAGGATAACGATCCGTGGTTTGTGAGGATCATCTTGACAGAAGGCTTCCAGTTCTTCCGGCGTCAGCAGCCAGTTCTGATTCTCTTCCGTTTTCAGCCAATGTACCGGACGCCCGATAATATGCGCCTGGGGCGCGTAGGAAACCCAGCTCGGCGTCGGAATCACCAGATCCCCGTAGTAGACCAGCTGCAGAATAAACATCAGCTCTTTTGAACCGGGTCCGATGAGGATATTGTCGCTGGAGAAGCCCAAATTCTGGGTTCGGCGATAATAGCCGGCAATCGCTTCACACAATGCCGGCAATCCCTTGACCGGCAGATAATCCTTCTGGTGAGCATTGTTTTGCAACTCTTGAACCACCGGGCGCGGTACCGGAAAGGGTGACTGCCCCAGCCCCAATTTAAACACCTGCTTGCCTGCAGCGATCAAACGGTTGCTTTCCTCGTTGATGCCGAGGGTTGCTGAAATCGGCAAACCACGGACGTTCAAATTCAGATGCACTTCGTGCTGGTTGCCATTTGCCATGAGTACTTCTCCTGTCGGTATGGTGGATCGTGAAACGTTTTCATTTCTTGTCGATTGTCGACATTATCTTCTAATAAAAAGAAGGTGCAATCGTTTTTTCCTTCGATTGCATCTTGTAAGTTTATCTGTTGCTGCACTCACAAAAAGTCATAGGATGGCTAAACAAAAATTTCGTCCTACAAGGCCTGGTGGTTTTTCAGGGGCGCAGGCATACATAGAGTATGTCAAGGTCCTTAAAAAACGCCGTAACGCCGTAGGGCGGACTTTTTGCGACGCCATCATCTATTTGGCTCAAATAAAACCGGAGGCAGGGCTCTGGTTCCCTTCTGCGGCCCTACATATCGATAAAGCGGCGCAGAAAATCAGCTTCCAGCCGAGCGACCGCAGTTTGAACCTTGCGTTCATGTTCGCCAAGATCAGCGAAGCGGTGTTCCACGACATCGGAGAGCTCCTCCAATGGCGCATCAGCTACAGCATTGCGCACTGAAACCCGCACCTGGTCCCCCTGTTTGACCAGGATCCCTCGGTCTACGGCGACATATTCTTCCACCCCCTCTTCATCTGTTTCTGTACGCCGATAAGCGAGCAGACCCGGCACCAGCGCCGAGACGAAATCAATATGATGGGGCCGCAACCCGAAAGACCCATTCAAGCCGGTGGCGGTAATGCTTGTGACGTCCGTTTCGAGCAGAATGCGGGTCGGGATGTAGATGCTCAATTTCATGCAGCTTCACCCTCGTTGGAATCATTTGCGGGTGCCCTGGCATCATCATCTTCGACCTGATCACCTTTATCTTCCTGCTGTCTCTCCTCTTCTTGGGCGTTTTTCTCAACCTCGTCGATGGAACCAATCATATACAGAACTTTTTCTGAAAAATTGCTGAACTCGTCATCAAGGATACGTTCACATCCATTAAGGGCTTGCTCGAGGGTGACCGATCGACCCGGAGTTCCGGTGAACTGTTCTGTCGTAAAAAAGGGTTGGGTGAGAAATCTTTCGAGACGCCGAGCCCGGAACACGGTCTTGCGATCATCGCGCGACAACTCCTCCATGCCGAGCATGGCGATAATGTCTTTGAGATCTTCGTAGGAAGCCAGGGTTCGACGTATCTCCTGAGCGATGCGATAGTGACGTTCACCCACCACCTGGGGAGTCAACATCTTTGAATTCGATTCGAGGGGATCGATCGCCGGATAAAGCCCTTCGCTTGCCCTTTTGCGGGACAGAACAATCGAAGCCGAGAGGTGCGAGAAGGTATGCACCGCCGCCGGGTCGGTGAGATCATCGGCAGGCACATAGACCGCCTGGATTGAGGTGATCGCGGCGTGCTCGCTGTTGGTGATACGCTCCTGCAGTTCCGAAAGTTCTGAAGCCATCGTTGGTTGATATCCCAGTCGCGATGGCATCAGGCCGAGCAGGCCGGAAAGTTCCATGCCGGCCTGGATAAAGCGGAAGATGTTGTCGACCAGGAACAGCACGTCCTGGCGACGATCATCGCGAAAATATTCCGCCATGGTCAACGCGGTCAGTCCGACCCGAAAGCGACAGCCGGGCGGTTCGTTCATCTGCCCGAAAACCATCACCGTGTTGTCGAGCACCCCTGCATCCTTCATCTCGCGGTAGAGCTCTTCTCCCTCGCGACAGCGCTCGCCGATCCCGCAGAAAATTGAAACGCCCTTATGTTCTCCGACCATGTTGTGGATCAATTCGGTAATCAGTACCGTCTTGCCGACTCCGGCACCGCCGAAGAGTCCCGCTTTGCCGCCGCGTTCCAGGGGAGAAAGGACATCTATCGCCTTGATTCCGGTAGTGAAAATTTCCGATGCCGTAGCCCGGTCGCTTAACCCGGGGGAGTCCTGGTGAATTGAACGGCGTTCCTCGGCCTTTATCGGGTCTTTGCGGTCGATGGTATCGCCGAAGACGTTGAAAACCCGGCCGAGAATGTCGAGGCCGACCGGGGCCTGAAGTGTGCGACCTTGGTCGCGGATGGTGGAACCCAATGCCAGACCCTGGGTCGGTGTCAGGGCGTTGCCGCGTACCGTGTGGGCATCCAGGTGAAGAGCGACCTCCACTAGGATTGAATCATCCTTTCCCGCCACCAGAAGGTTGTTGATGGACGGCATCTGGTCAGGAAAACGCGCCTCCACAACCCCACCAACAACAGAGGTGACAACCCCATGTGTACTTTCATCAGAATTCATTGTGTCAATAGTTTCCGTCCCGAAAATTAAGCTAAGGATGAAAAGCGCTGTTGCTGCAACGCTTGCGTTGAATATAGTACAGACAACGTATCACTTGACCTCGACTTGTCAAGCTTACCACGTCCCTTGAGCTCTATCCGGGCTTCTTCTGGTGAGGATATTTTTTAAAAGGCGGTTCACGATCAGGGGCCGATGGAAAGGTCGCCTGGACGGGTGAATTTCATCATCCGAAGATGATCGGGCGAAGTCACTTTCCATCATCCGTGACCGGTGTTTGTCGCCATAAATGGCGACAAACACCCTTGACAAAGGACCCCGACCTTGCGCAAGGACATAGCTCAATAGTTACAAAAACTTCTAAAATATCACCGGCGATTGACGGTCTCTTTGGATGATATGTCTATTCCCTTGAAAAGCTGCTCACATCACTCCCGGAACAACCAGGGTGACTGCTGCCGAAGTCGCTCCTCAAAAGCCTCTATCGCCGAAACCTTTTCCAGAGTCAGAGCAATATCGTCCAGCCCGCCCAGCAGACAATGTTTACGGAATGGATCGATAGCAAAAGGATAAATTGTTCCAGCCGGTGTAATGATGGCCTGCTGTTCGAGGTCAATCGTCAGTTGATAGTTGGGGGTTGTTTCTACCGCGTGGAACAGCAGATCCACTGTTTCGCCCGGTAAAATGAGCGGGAGGATGCCGTTTTTGAAGCAATTGTTATAAAAGATATCGGCAAAGCTGGGGGCGATGATGACCTTGAAGCCGTAGTCGAGCAGGGCCCAGGGAGCGTGCTCACGCGATGAACCGCAGCCGAAGTTGGCGCGGGTCAAGAGGATCCGGGCCCCGGCATAGCGCGGCTGATTGAGAACAAAATCCGGATTGATCGGGCGCTTGCTGCAATCCATATCGGGTTCGCCATGATCGAGATAGCGCCACTCATCGAACAGGAAGGGGCCGAAGCCGGTGCGCTTGATCGATTTGAGAAACTGCTTGGGAATGATCGCGTCGGTATCGATGTTGGAGCGATCAAGGGGGGCAACCAGGCCGGTAAGGGTTTGAAAAGGTTTCATGCCAGCACCTCCAGTTGACGAACATCGATAAAGTGACCGGTCACCGCAGCAGCGGCCGCCATGGCAGGGCTGACCAGGTGGGTGCGGCCTCCTTGCCCCTGGCGTCCTTCAAAGTTGCGATTGGAGGTCGACGCGCAACGTTCGCCCGGTTTGAGGCGGTCGTTATTCATCGCCAGACACATGGAACAGCCGGGTTCGCGCCATTCAAAACCGGCGTCAATCAGGATCTTGTCGAGACCTTCGGCTTCCGCCTGTTGCTTGACCAGGCCGGAACCGGGAACAATCAGCGCCTGCTTGATCGATTTTGCTACCTTACGCCCCTTGACGACAGTAGCTACGGCGCGCAGATCCTCAATACGACCGTTGGTACAGGAACCGATGAAGACGATATCGGGACGGATACTGGCCATCGGCGTACCGGGAGTCAATCCCATGTAGGTCAAGGCGTTGATCATCCCTTCGCGTTTGACCGGATCGGGCTCATGTTGTGGATCGGGAACGCAGGCGTCGATGGTCACCACCATTTCCGGCGAGGTGCCCCAGCTGATCTGGGGCTGCAGATCGCGGGCATCGATGCGAACGACGCGATCAAATTCAGCATCAGGGTCACTGCGAAGCTCCTGCCAGGCCCTTGCCGCCTGTTCCCACAAAGCGCCGGTCGGGGCAAAAGGACGCCCTTGAATATAGTTGATGGTGGTCTGGTCAACGGCGATCAGGCCGGCCCGTGCTCCCGCCTCAATACTCATGTTGCAGATCGTCATGCGCCCTTCCATCGACAGACTGCGGATGGTGGATCCGCCATATTCGATGGTGTAGCCGGTCCCGCCGGCGGTGCCGATGCGCCCGATAATCGCCAGCACAATATCCTTGGCGGTCAGGCCCGGTGGCAGCTCACCATTGACCTCGATCAACATCGATTTTGATTTTTTCTGGATCAGGCACTGGGTTGCCAGCACATGTTCAACTTCCGAGGTGCCGATCCCAAAGGCCAGCGCCCCGAAGGCCCCGTGGGTGGCGGTGTGGGAGTCGCCGCAGACGATGGTCATGCCGGGCAGGGTCGCTCCCTGTTCCGGGCCGATAACGTGGACAATCCCCTGGCGCGGATCATCCATGGCAAACAAGGTGATGCCGAAATCTTTGCAGTTTTTTTCGAGGGTTTCGATCTGCAGGCGCGAGATGGGGTCACTGATGCCGGCAGCGCGATCTTTGGTCGGCACATTGTGATCGGGCACCGCAAGGTTGGCATCGGTGCGCCAGGGTTTGCGTTCGGCCAGGCGCAGCCCCTCGAAGGCTTGAGGTGAGGTGACTTCGTGGAGCAACTGGCGGTCGATATACAGCAGGCTGGTGCCATTTTCATCCTGATTGACGAGGTGGGCGTCCCAGAGTTTATCGTACAGGGTTTTCGCCATGGAGAATCTCCTTGAGAAAGTGTTGGGAATTTGCGTGGTTACTAGTTTAGCCGAATCTCTATCTGGAAAGGTAGGGGCATGGTAAAAAAACAACTGAAATGTCGATCGCATCATAACTTGCCTTATGATGGTTCTTTTGTTAAAAGTAGCGTTTGTAAATATCGGATAATTTACCCCTTGGGAGATTTGAATATGGGATTGATGGCTGGAAAGCGTGGAGTGATTTTTGGTGTTGCCAATGATAAAAGTATTGCCTGGGGAATTGCCCAGCAGCTTCGCGCTGCGGGTGCCGAGCTGGCCTTTACTTATCTGAATGAGGCGTTGGAAAAGCGGGTACGGCCGTTGGCGGAAAGTGTTGATTCTACCATTATCCTGCCCTGTGATGTGCAGAATGAAGACGAAATGGTTGCGGTCTTTGATCAGCTGAAACAAGCCTGGGGCACCGTCGATTTTGTCGTTCACGCGGTCGCCTATGCCAACCGCGAAGATTTGAAAAACCCCTTCAGCCAGACCAGCCGCGATGGCTTCCGCCTGGCTCTCGATGTCAGTGCCTATTCGCTGATTTCCATGACCCGTTGCGCACTGCCGGTAATGACGGCGGGTGGCAGCATTGTAACCATGACCTATCTTGGTTCCGTGCGCTCTGTTCCCGAGTACAACGTCATGGGCGTTGCCAAAGCGGCCCTCGAGTCGTCAGTACGTTATCTGGCGGCCGAACTGGGGGAAAGGGGGATTCGCGTCAACGCCGTTTCTGCCGGTCCGATCAAAACCCTGGCGGCTTCCGGTATTGCCAATTTCAAGGAAAAACTACGGGTAGCAGAAGAGCGTTCACCGCTGAAAAGACTGGTGACCCAGGAGGATGTCGGCAAGGCCTCCCTCTACCTGCTCTCTGATCTTGCTTCGGGGGTGACCGGAGAAATCCACTACGTTGATGCCGGATTCAACTTCAATGCCGGCTAGTCCCGGCTGTTACCCTGATCCTGCTGAAAAGGCCCCGATCGGGGCCTTTATTCGTTGTGATCGTTTTGGCGGCTGGCGATGATTGAGGGTAAAACCAGCGGGCTGAAGGCCGGGCAGATCAAGGCGCTGGAACGCATCTATCGGCGCAAAGTTCCCGCTAATGAGTTGATCAGTGCCGACCTGGCGCGCTATCTCACCGAACTTTCCCGCGACATCGAACGCCAGATCGGGTTGATTATCGATCGTGCTGGATCTATCCATCACGTTATTGTCGGCGATGATCGCGAAATTGTTATCCCCGATCTGTCACGTTTTGGTCTCGGGCGTAGCGGCCTGCGTGGCCTGCGCTGTGTCCATACCCACCTCAAACAGGAACCCCTCAATCAGGACGATATCGCTGACCTTGAGCTGTTACGCCTTGACCTGATGGCTGCTATCGGCGTGCGTGACGACGGCCTCCCCGGACCGCTGATTTATGCACACCTCCTCCCGACCGCCGATAAAGCCCAGATTGAAACCATTCATCTCAGTGATTTTCACCGGCTTAAACTTGACTTTTCTGCCTTTATCCAAGCTCTTGATCAGGAGATGGAAGGGCTCGTTGCCGAAACCATCGATCTAAGCGATGGCCGCGAACGAGCACTGTTGATCTCCGTTGCCCAGACCGGACGTGAAGCGGTGGAAGCTTCCATGGCGGAGCTTGAAGAATTGGCCCGCACTGCCAACCTGGTGGTGATCGATCGGGTGATCCAGCGTCCGCGCCAGCTCAATCCACGTTACCTGGTGGGGTCGGGAAAATTGCGTGAAATCGTTATCCGGGCTCTGCAGCAACGCGCCACCCTGCTGGTTTTTGATCAGGATTTGAATCCCAATCAGATTCGTTCCATCTCGCAGATCACCGAGATGAAGGTTATCGATCGCACCCAGTTGATCCTCGATATTTTTGCCCGCCGCGCCCAGTCGCGTGACGGCAAGGTGCAGGTCGAGCTGGCCCAGCTTAAGTATATTTTGCCGCGCCTGACCGGCAAAGGCACGGCCATGTCACGTTTGATGGGGGGGATCGGTGGCCGTGGACCGGGTGAAACCAAGCTGGAGATTGATCGACGCCGTATTCGCGATAAAATCAGGCGCCTGGAAAAGCAACTTGATGAACTCGGGCGTGGGCGCACGCAGCGTCGCCAGAAAAGGGTGCGCGCCGGTCTGCCGATTGTTTCGATTGTCGGCTATACCAACGCGGGTAAATCGACATTATTAAATGCGTTGACACAAAGCGCAGTTTTTACCGAAAATTTACTGTTTGCCACGTTGGATACGGCAACCAGACGGTTGCGCTTCCCTCTGGATCGGGAAGTGATTATTACCGATACGGTCGGTTTTATTCGTGATCTGCCCGAAAGCCTGATCGGTGCCTTCAAGGCGACCCTTGAGGAGCTGGAAGATGCCGATCTGCTGTTGCATCTGGTCGATCTGTCCAATCCCAGCTTTCAAGAGCAAATTCGTGCCGTTGAAAAGATTCTTGATGCTCTCAACCTGGGCCATAGCAAGCGCCTGCTGGTGTTCAACAAAACCGATCAGCTGCCAAAAGAGGAGCTTCCTCATATCTGTCGCCGTTTTAACGCCATTCCGGTGTGCGCCATTGATCGTGGTAGTTTTGGGCCGTTGCTGGACGAAATGCAGCGTCGTTTCTGGCCGGAAGAAATGCTGACCGACTCCTTTGTCGAAACCGGCGCGCAGGACAGCGCCGATCCAACGAGGACTCAGCCACCCCATTCAATGACGGCCGAATAAGGGAAATAATGTGTTAAAATACCGATACCTTCTTGTGTTGTTATGGTTTGTCCCAGTATTGAGCAGCTGCCAACTTGGTTCGGTGGCCCCCTTCCCTGACCCTGACCCTGGCGTGGCTGTCGAAGCGCTTATGCGCGAAGCTGATGTCGCTATAATCCCTGACCAACCCTTTGCCGCTGATTCGCTACTGGTTAACTCGATCCTGGCAAACCAGGAACTCTCCAGTGGCCTACCCGAGTCCCTGGGTAATTTTCTTCAGCCACAGCCGTTACTCCCCTATGCCGGCGATTTTCCGACGTGCGATCATCCGCGGGTGATGGCGTTTCTCGATCGCTATCAGGGGCGGCAGAAACAGACCTTAACCGCCTGGCTGCAACGTTCAGGGCGTTACATCCCCAGGATGCAGCTGGTTTTTGCCAGCGAGGGGGTGCCCCTTGATCTGGCCTATCTGGCGATGATTGAATCCGGTTTTAATGTGCGCGCCTACAGTTGGGCTCATGCTGCCGGGCCCTGGCAATTCATGGAGAGCACCGGGGAGATGTACGGACTGAAAAACGACTGGTGGCAGGATGATCGCCTCGACCTTGAGCGTTCAACCCGCGCTGCTGCCCGTTTTTTAAAAGATCTGCATAAGCGTTTTGATGGCGACTGGTATCTTGCTGTTGCGGCCTATAATGCCGGTCCGGGGCGCGTTTCTCAAGCCATTCGTGCCAGTGGTAGTCGTGATTTCTGGGATCTGGCCGATGGCCGGGTATTGCGCCCCGAAACGATCGAATACGTCCCCAAGTTACTGGCAGCCCTGCATCTGATCAGTAACCCGGAAGCTTACGGTTTTGCCGACCTTGAGCTGGCCGATCCCATCGATTACGAAGTGGTAGCTGTTGCAACCCAGACCGATCTGGAAATCATCGCTGAATTAAGCGGGGCCGGTTATCAGCAGATCAAGGAACTCAATCCGGCGTTGAAGCGCTGGTCGACGCCGCCGGGAGTTGAAAATTATCAGGTGCGGGTGCCGGTAGGAACGGCAGAGAGGTTTCAGCAGTTGTATGCTGAGCTGCCTGCTGATCAACGTGTTCGCTATCATCGTCATCAGATCAAGTCCGGAGATACCCTGCTGGCACTTGCCCAGCGTTACCAGATTCAGGTTGATGACATTATGGCGCTGAACAATATCAGTAATCCACGGGCTCTGCAGGTTGGCCGAGATCTGATTTTACCGTTGCGTGAAGGGTTCACCCAGCGCCCGGTGGAGTCGCTGGCCGATAGCTATGTGCGTAGTCGGCGCCGCAGCTACACCGTGCAGGCGGGTGACAGCCTCTGGTCGATTGCCAGGCGTTTCGAGGTAACCGAAAAACAACTGCGCGTCTGGAACACTCTGGGGTGGAGCAATATGCTGCGTCCAGGCCAGGTGTTGCTGGTTTCTCAGCCTTCAAGCCGTGTTGCAACCCAGATCGGTACTACAATGCAACCGACAGCCGAGGTGATTTACCAGGTTGAACCCGGCGACACCCTGTGGGGGATTGGCCGCCGCTTTGCGGTTAATACCGACCAGATCCGCCAGTGGAATGATCTGACCCGTGAGCATGTTTTGCGCCCCGGCCAGAAGCTTACTCTGCTGGTTCCCGCTGGTCGCCGGGGTTGATGACCTAGCCTCTTCCGCTTAGCGCAATGCATCCTTTTTATCAGTTCAGCACCGGGCCGGAAATCCTGTGCCAAGGGACGTTTTTCGCCGTCCATGGCAGCTTGACTGTCGCCGTCCCGGGCGACAGACACCCTTGTCACCGGATCCCCGACCCTGTGACAACGATGGGGCTGAATAATTACCCTTTTTTTTGACTTTTAGCAACCGGATTGCTATAAGGATTTCGCGGTTTTTACCGCTGTTTTGTTGCCGTATTTTTCCCCCGAATTTTTTACCAGAAGGATCCTTAAGGCTATGCTTAATTTGCTGATTTCGATTACCGCATCAATTTTTACTACCGCCTTGATGCTGCGCTTTGTGACGGATAATACCTGGATTGCCATGGCCGTTTCGACACTGGTTTTTCTGGCGATTTTTATTCTGATTACCCGTATTGTGATGAAAAAAGTGGGCGTGCTGATGCAGTCGGCACAAAAGGATGTTCTGGCCAACCGTGGGGATCGCGCGATCAAATCACTGCAGGGGGGGATGAAGTACGGTGCCTGGCAGTTTTATGTCAAACCGCAGATCAATTCCCAGATCGGCAGCATCCACTACCTCAAGCGCGAGTTCAATGAGGCTCTTCCCTATCTGGAAAAGGGGTTTGTGCGTAACTGGGTCAGCATGGCGATGCTGGGTATCAGTTACATGAAAAAAAACAAGCGCAATAAAATGCACGCCACCTTTGATAAAGCCATGACCGGCAACCGAAAAGAGCCGATGATCTATGCCCTTTATGCCTACTGTCTGGATCAGATCGGAGAACGCAACAAGGCGATCGAGGTGCTACAGAAGGGTATCAAGAAAACCGGCGGTGATGAACGTCTCAGTGAAAATGTGGCTTTGCTGGAGGCGGGTAAAAAAATGAAAATGAAGGGTTTTGGTGACGCCTGGTATCAGTTCCATCTTGAAAAACAGGGAGCGATCATCAAAAAACAGACCAAAGCCCTCACCGGACGCCGCAAGCAGGTGCTCAGGTAGCAAGAAATGGCCAAGAATAAGCAAACAAAACCCGTTGGCAGCAAACATCTTAACAACCCCTTTGGCTCGCTGAAGGGGTTTGCTGTTTCCGCAGGGCAACCTCCGGCTTCGGTACCGGTTACGGGCCCTGCTGACGAATCCTTGTCAGCTGCGGACGAAGCAGTTGACTTTGATGCGCAGATGGCACGTTTTGGGGTGCAGCGCCTGAATTCTGAAGAGCTGAGAGGAGATCATGATCGCGCCGAGCCATTAGTGGATAGTGAGTCAGGCCCGCAGGCTTGCGATCAGGATCTTTTTTTGTCGGCGATGAAGGGTCTGAATGTGGTCTTTGCTGACACCTTTAACGACGACGAGCCGCTGTCGCCCGGCGCGCCACGGCGAATGAAGCAACTGCGCCGTGGCACCCTGGTTCCCGAGGCAACTCTCGATTTGCATGGTGCTGTGCGTCAGGATGTTGAAGCAAAACTGACCTCATTTATTGCCAACGCGCGCTATCATGGCTGGCAGGTACTGCTGGTGATTACCGGCAAAGGGCTGCATTCGCCCGAAGGAGAAGGGGTTCTACGATCGGCGGTCGAAGAATTTTTACAGCGTGGCAAAAGTGATCTGGTAGCCGAGTGGGGTCGCGCTCCGCGCCGGTACGGCGGTGATGGCGCTATCGTATTGTTTCTGCGCCGTCAGCAGGAAGGATAGGTTACTGCTACAGCATTCACCTTTCGATCGCCGCCCTTGTGTGATAAATTCATTAAGAAAGGAATCATCGTGACGATCACATCGATTGGTTGGTTTCTCAAGTTGATGTGGGTTTTTCCTGCGGACATTAAACCCTTTATTGTAAAGAGTCCCTGTTGATGCCATCCGATGCGAATATGACTCTCGACGCGATCATTGATCGCGCCCTTGCCGCTCTTGCTCCAATTGACCCACAGCAGCAGGCTGGAGATGCTCCTCTACGGGCGTTACGGGCGCGGCAAGAGGAAGGAACCTTTCGGTTGGCGGTACTGGGGCAATTCAAACGCGGTAAAAGCACCTTTTTAAATGCTCTGCTGGGCGTAGATCTGCTGCCTACGGATATCCTGCCTGTCACCGCTATACCGACCTTTATTCGCACTGGCGATTCGGTAACGGCCAAGGTGTTTTTTTTCAACCAGACCGATCCGGTGAGCTTTGATGCAAAACAGGGGGGGAGCTTTGGTGATTTTCTGCAGGTCTACGTAACCGAAGCAGGAAATCCCGATAACCATCTTCAGGTGGAGCGGGTTGAGATCGGTCATCCGGCGGAGATTCTTAAACAGGGAGTGGTGCTGGTTGATACTCCGGGGATTGGATCAACCTTTAAGCACAATACCGAAGTTGCTTATCAGATTCTGCCGCACTGCGATGCTGCGCTGTTTCTGGTGTCCCCGGATCCGCCGATTACCGAAGCCGAAATTACCTACCTGCGCGAAGTGCGTGAACTGCTGCCGCGAACCTTTTTTCTTTTGAACAAGGTCGACTTTCTCAATGAAAAGGAAAAAGTCGTTTCCTTGACCTTCCTTGCTGATCAGCTTCAGCCCCTTTTTGACGGCGCGCCGCAGGTGTTGCCCATCTCCGCCAAAAGCGGTCTGGCCGCCAGGTTGACGCAGGATAAGGATCTGTGGAAAAGCAGCGGCATGTATCGGGTAGAACAGAATCTGATTGATTTTTTCGCGCGCGAAAAGCAGCTGACCCTCGAGTTATCGTTGCGGCGCCGACTCAAGGATCAGCTCAATACCCAGATCATGCATTTGCAGTTGTCCCTTGAGGCGCTGCGTTTGCCGGAGCTCGATCTGAAAAAGCGGATTGCCATGTTTCACGAAATCCTGCCCGCCATTGAGCGGGAGAAACAGGCTTCAGCTGATGTTCTTGCCGGTGATCTGAAGCGGATTGTCACGGCCTTGACCCAGCAGATTGAGGCGCTGCGAACAGCGGCCAAACAGCGGATTATGCCGAAGGTGGAAGGGGTGATTCAGGGGGTAGCGGATACCGAAGAGTTGGAGCGGCAGGTACGTGCCATTGTTGCAACCCAGTTGCCGATATTTTTTGCCCCGGCACTGCGCCAGGTTGATGATGCCATCAGGCGACAGGCGACAGAGATCCTTTCTATGCATCAGAAACGCTGTGAGCAGCTGATCGAACAGGTTTGTCAGGCAGCAGCGGAGCTTTTTAATGTTCCCTATCATGCGCCACTGGTAGAGAGGGTATACGCCCATTTTGATCCGCCGGGCTGGAGTCAGGACCTGTTTATTTCAGATATGGATCCCATCGGCCAAAAAATTTCCCGTAAGCTGATGACCAAGCGTTTCCGTCATCGGTGCACAGTACAGCGCCTGCGCGAGCAAACGCAAAAACTCCTCAACGAGAATACCGAGCAGATGAACTGGGCTTTAAGGCGCGGGCTGGATGAGAGTTTTCGGCGTTATGGTTTTGAGCTCGATGAGCAGCTTGCCAAGGTGATTGCCGCAACCCGAGCAGCGATGGACATTGCCCTGCAGAAAAAAGCCAACCAACATCAGCAGATTGAAGATCAGATCACTCTGCTGGAGCGTACCATTGCCGAGTTGCAGAACCTGGCGCAGGAATGTCTGGTGCCGGAAGAGTCAAACTGAATAATTCCCCTTTTCAGGACTCCGGGGGTATCGCGTCGGTTGTTTCTGCCGGCGCTGCTGCCGCTTTGGTCGGCTTGGTTCGGCGCCGGCGCTGAGGGGTCCTGGTTGCGGTTGTCCCGGTCGGCGGGGTCTGCTCCTGGTTGGCCCCGTTGCTTGTTGTGGCTATTTTGTTCTCCGCCGTTTCTGTGACAACTTCCTTTGTGTCTGGCTTTTGTGTAACGCTTTCTTTGTCCCCTGCCGCTGTCATCGCGGTGGTTTTGCGGCTACGGCGTGGGCGTTTTGGCGCTGGTTTGTCAGCTGGAGCGTCCTGGGTCTTTTGCTCCGTTTTTTCCGCATTTTCTGGAGCTACTGGAGTAGATCTTTTGGAAGTAGAGCCTTTGGCCGCAGATTGCCGGGGCTTACGTGCTGGTTTCTTCCCCTTGTCAACCGCATCCTGCCCAGATGGTGTTGAATCTGCTGTTATCTCTATTGCCGGCTGTGGGGTATTATCCACATCTGCTGTTGCAACGACGGCTTCCTTTTCTTGAGCAGTTGTCTCGTCTGCCTGGATGCTTTTCGCCGTCGTTTTGCGTGGCCGGCGTGGTCGGCGTTTGGGCTTTTCCTCAGCTGTTGGAGGCGTTTCTGCGGTTTCTGCGATAGCGGTCATTGAGGTGGCAGGTTGGCTGTGTTGGCTGTCAGTTGTCTCTTGCCCAGAGGGTTCAGTCGGCTGCTGTTCGACCCTGGTGGAGGTTTCCTCTGGGGCAGAAGGGTCGGCTGCTGCAGCTTCTTCACCCGAGGTCGGGGTGGGTTGCGCTGCCGGTTTCTTCCGCCGTCTACGACGACGTTTTTTTGCCGGAGCCGGGGTTTCGGCGTTTTCCGGAGATATTACAGCATCGGCCTCGGCAGCTGCTTCCGGGGTATTTACTTGTTCATCCGGGGTTGCTGCTGGATCTATAGCGACCGAGGAATCTGCCTGTTCTTCCTCTAGTTTTGCTTCCGCCAGAGCCATTTCGATCTGGTTGGCATGGGACACCGGTACGTTCTGGATGTCTTCACTGATGTTTTTCTCCCGTTTAAAACTTTCCAGATGGAGTTCGCCGGGAAGCAGATCAGACTGACCAAGGATGGTGACGTTGAGGCCGAGGAGGATTTCAAGCTGGGTAATGGTGTGCCGTTTCTGATTCAACAGGTAGTTGGCGACCTCGTAGGGAACACGTGCTTCTATGTGGCCGATCTGCCCTTTGGCTGCAGCTGTGTGTGCCTGGCGCAGAAAGGCTACTGCCTGGGCTTCGATGCTCTTGATGCGGCCCAGACCGTGACAGTGTGGACACTCCTGATAGGCTCCGACACTTAACACCGGCTTGATGCGCTGGCGACTCATTTCGAGCAGACCAAATTGGCTGATTCTGCCGACAGATACGCGCGCTTTATCGTTTTTCAGGGCTTTGCGCATTTCCTGCTCGATCTCACGAATATGTTTGCGATCGCGCATATCGATAAAGTCGATAACGATCAGTCCCCCCAGATCACGCAGACGCAGTTGACGACCGATTTCCGTCGCGGCTTCCAGATTGGTTTTGGCTGCGGTTGCTTCGATACCGCTTTCGCTCGACATTTTGCCGGAATTGACGTCAATAGCAACCAGCGCTTCCGTCGGGTCGATGACAATGGAGCCGCCGGAGGGCAAGGAGACCTGGTTGCGTGACAGGGCGTCGATCTGTTCCTCAATCTGGTAGCGTGAAAAGATTGGGCGGCGTTCGCGATGGCGTTTGACCAGATGGCCATGCTCGGGCATCACCAGGGCGAAAAAGTCTTTGGTGTCATGGAACACCTTCTCATCATCAACCAGCACTTCGTCCATTTCCGTGCTGAAATAATCTCGGATGGAGCGTATCGCCAGGTTGGACTCCTGATAGAGCTGTGCCGGCGCCTTGACCTGCTCTTTGCGCTGAATAATTCCTTCATAGAGGCGTACCAGATAGTCAAAATCACGCTTGAGTTCTTCTTTTTCCTTACCAATGCCGGCAGTACGAACAATGTAACCCATCTGGTCGGGGAGATTGAGTTCTGCCATGGTATTTTTAAGAACTTTGCGCTGCGCCTCTTCGGTGATTTTTCGTGATACCCCCTTGGTTGTGCTGTCCGGCATTAACACCATGTAGCGGCCGGGCAGGGATAAAAAGGTGGTTAAGGCTGCACCTTTGTTGCCGCGTTCTTCCTTGACGACCTGGACGAGAATTTCCTGACCGCGATGAAGAATGTCGGCAATCCGTGGCCGCCCGGTGGTCTGGTGTCTGGCGGGGTAGAGTTCGGGGTGGATTTCACTGATTTGCAGAAAGCCGAGTTTGTCAGCGCCATAATCAACAAAAGCGGCCTGTAGTCCGGTTTCTACCCGAACCACAACCGCTTTGTAGATGTTTCCTCTGCTCTGTTCCTGGCCGGCCAGTTCGATGTCTAACTCGCTCAGCACACCATCGACGACGATCGCCACCCGATTTTCCTCCGGGTGGGAGGCGTTAATCAACATCTTCTTGCTCATTGGTAAACCTTTCTGTCCGCATTGATGCGGCATCTGGTGGTGAATCACCGCTCCGGACCTCACCGCAATGCGGGGTCGGCAGAACAGTGCCTCAGCACTAAAGAGTAGGGGGTCGCCGGGTAACCAGGGAAGTTGGCGCCCAGCAGGGTGAAATCTATCAGCAGCCTCGACACGACACGGGCCGTGGAAGCACGTTTCATCGTGAGAACATTACTTTTGACGGTCATATACTAGCAGAGAACAGGACCCATTGAATACGGGAATTATCATTGCGCAAGATTTTCTGAAAATTAACCGGCGTTATTCCAGCGGACTGCCAGCGGGTGTATTTTAACTGTTTATTTCAGTGGTTTTTTTGTTAGCCAGGGAATATGCGAAGTGCGCCGGCTGATGGATTTCACCAGAGATCCAGGGAAGTTTTTTGATTTTTTCCCAAATGGATGAATAATCAGTTATAATTATGGCAACTTATAACTGTTGATCGGAATGAGTAAAACGGCCGATAAGGAGAATCTTATGATCAAAAGCAATGTCTGGACCCCACAGATGGAAGCTATGCTGCAGGCGTGGTATAAGCAACAGCAGCTGGCCGATCAAGGCAAGCCGGCGACCTGTGTCACCCTGACCCGTGAATTTGGTTGTCAAGCCCATGCGCTGGCCGGGGCCTTGCAAAAACGCCTCAATGCCCGCACCAAGGGGGAACCATGGGTTATCGTTGGCCGTCAGGTTATCGATGAGGTGGCCAAGATGTCGGGCTTTACTGTAGATCAGATCGAAAAATCAGAAAATACCCCGTCCTCGCTGAAAGCTATTCTCTCTATGTTTCTTGACCGCACCAATGCTGAAGAAACTGAAATATTCGCCCATATGCGTCGCGTAATTCGTGGTTTTGCCGAGCGCGGAAACTGCATTATCATTGGTCGTGGGGCTCCTCATATTACCCAGGATCTGGCGAACTGTATTCACCTGCGGCTGGTGGCACCGCTGGCATATAAAATTGATACCATCTCCAGCAAATACGGCATGAATCAGGCTGAAGCCCGCGATCATATTGACAGGCTGCAGGGGCAGCGCGAGGCTTTTGTCCAGCGTTTTGTCAACGAGCGTACTGACAACCCCACCCTCTACCATCTGATTATGAATAATGCGCGGATGGATACTGAAGGGCTTGCACTGCTGATAGATGGTTATATACAACGGTTACAACAGTCTTAACCGGACAGCGAACAGCCGTTAGCAGGGCACTCAACAGCGATGTTGTTTATTGAACATCATAAAAAATGGAGGTTTCCGCAGGGGACCCTCCGTTTTTTATGATATCTGGTTGCCACCTTGTTGTATAAGTGGGTTCCCGTCATTCTTTACTAACCAATAATGTCGACAGATTTTTATGCTGCAGCTTAAAAACATTGATAAATATTTTGCTGATCGCCGCTTGTTTGCCGCTATCGATTGGCATATTCGCCCAACTGATCGGATCGGTCTGTGCGGTGCCAATGGTGCCGGCAAATCGACCCTGCTCAAACTTCTTGCCGGTCTGGTAGAGCCTGATGGTGGCACCATGCAGGTTGCCAAAGGGACGACTTTTGGTTATTTGCCTCAAGAAGGGTTGGTGCACCAGGGCCGATCCCTGGTTGTTGAGGCGCGCAGCGCATTGGCCCAGTTGCAGCAGATGGAAAAAGACATCCGTCGGCTGGAGAGTTCTTTCAGTGCCCAGACAGCCTCTGCCGAGTTGGAACATTACGCACACTTGCAGCAGGAGTTTGAACGGCGCGGCGGCTACCTGATGGAAACGGAGGTTGGCAAGGTTCTTCATGGTCTGGGATTTTCTGCAGAGGATTTCGACAAGCACTGCGAACATTTTTCCGGCGGCTGGCAGATGCGCATTGCTCTGGCCAAGTTGTTGCTTCAGCGCCCCAATCTGTTATTGCTCGATGAGCCGACTAACCATCTTGATCTGCCGGCCCGGGACTGGCTGGAGGGGTATCTGCAGAACTATCCTTACGCCGTGGTTCTGGTGTCCCATGATCGCTTTTTCCTCGATCAGGTCGTTACCCGGATTGTCGAAGTCTGGAACGGCGCCCTGACTGAATATCCCGGGAATTACAGTCGCTATGTTAGTGCCCGTGATGAACGCATCGCCGCCCTTAAAGCCGCCAAACAGCAACAGGATGAAGAAATTGCGCGGACTGAGGCATTCATCAACCGCTTTCGTTACCAGGCCAACAAGGCGGCCCAGGTGCAGAGCCGGGTGAAGCAGCTGGATAAGATTGAGCGGATTTTTCTGCCACCGGAGCGCAAAAAAATCTCTTTCAGTTTTCCTGCGCCGCCCAAAGGTGGGCGGATCGCCCTGAGTCTGAAAGGGGCGTCGCAGCACTATGGCGCACTAAAGGTGTTGGAGCAGATTGACCTTGATATTCTGCAAGGGGAGCGCGTTGCCCTGGTCGGTCCGAATGGTGCCGGCAAATCGACCCTGATGCGCCTGTTGGCCGGCGTCGAAAAGCCGGTTAACGGCAAGCGTGTGGCGGGGCACAATCTGCTGCAGGCGTATTTTGCCCAGGATCAGGCAGTAACTCTTGATTCAGCCCGCAGCGTTTATGCCGAGCTGATGGCTGATGCGCCAGTGGCGATGGTGCCGCGCTTGCGCAACATTCTCGGGTCATTCCTGTTTTCCGGTGATGATATCGAAAAACCGGTTAAAGTTCTTTCCGGCGGTGAACGCAATCGCCTGGCTCTGGCCAAGCTGTTGTTGCATCCAGCCAATTTACTGCTGCTTGATGAACCCACCAATCACCTTGATTTGCAGTCAAAAGAAGTGCTCCTTGAGGCGTTGAAAAAATATCAGGGAACCATTGTTTTTGTTTCTCATGATCGCTATTTTGTCGATGCCCTGGCCTCCCGGGTAGTTGCTGTTGGTGGCGCTGCCATTGACTCTTATCCGGGTAATTATGGAGATTTTCTGGCGGCTCGTCAGCAACTGGGTGATCTAACCCATAGCGCCAAGCGGGTTGAACAACATGCCGATAAAGATTCTACAACAGAGTCGCGAGAAGATAAGGACGACCGCCTTAAAGCCCATGCACAACGCAAAGAGGAGCAGCGGCGGCACCAACGGCGCGAGCGTGAACTGAGGATTTTGGAAGAGCATATCGAGCAGGCAGAAGGGGCATTGGCCAAACTCGAAAAAACCATGGCACAGCCGGAACTCTATCAGGATCAGGAACAATGGCGGCACATTAGTCAGAACCACGAGCAGTTGCGCCGGCAGCTGGATGATATGTATCTGTCCTGGGAGCAACTGCAGGAGAGCTGAATCGCGCCAACAGTTCTTCAATAGTGCAGATTATCAGTTTTTTTTGTTACGATGCGTCGATTGTTTGGTTGCTGCAAGGAAGCAGAGTGTCAGTCTGGGAGAAACAGATGGTGAATTTACCCAAAGGAAAAGCTGTACGTCCGCAGGTCAATCCGGCCCGTATCAATCTGCCGGAAGCCATGGCCAAGTTGCGCGCCGGTAAATTTACCGGTTATCTGCGTTTCGATGCCCCGCAGGGTGCCGGCGTTGTGCTTTTTCAGAGGGGTAAATTAATCAGTTCGATTTTTGTCGCCAGCGAAAAGGGCTCCCGGCAGATTGCCTATGATGCTATTGCCAGAATTTTTGAAATGTCGATTATGGGTGACGCCCGCCTCAATATCTATCAATTGTCGGCTGATCTGGTCATTTCAGTACACGCGCTGTTGCAGGGGCGTTACTTGCATCGGGGGGAAGATTTAAGCCATTTCGATGTGGCTGCCATGCTTGAACAGATCAGCGCAGAAGGGCTTAACGTTTGTGTGCGGGTCCATGCCGTTGATCGCACGACCCTGATCTTTTACGACAGTGGTTATCCGCTGGGCTTTTTTCTCGAAGGGATGACAGATCTGCTACAGGAGGTTGATGTGACGAAGTCAGTAGCGGCATTGCCTGGCGCGCGCCTTGATCTGGTGGAAATCCAGAATCCTGACCAGATTGTTCTGGCCGACCTGATGGGTTCAGCAGATCTGGCCCCAATCTGGCGAAAGGCCCGTAAGGAATGGCTTGAGGAGCGTCGTCAGTATGAGGAAAGTCAGATCCCGTCGCAGTAAACAGGGATTGCGCTAGCGCCGCGGCGGCTTGACCGCCTGATCAAATTTTAGCAAAAATCCTGCCGATAGTTGACCGGTTAGGTCGGTTAGTTTATACATTGAAGTTCATCAGTTTTCTTAATGTCGTGACAAATCAGGAGGTTGACCATGAAAAGAATGGTAGTGTTGTGTATGTCGTTTGTGCTGTGCCTTGCCGTCACCGGTGTTTCTGCCGAGACCATCAAACTGGGTGTCGCCGGTCCTCATTCCGGTGATCTTGCTCCCTATGGTATTCCTACCATGCGTGCCGCTCAATTGGTGGTCAAGCAGATCAATGAGCAGGGCGGCGTTCTTGGCAAGCAGGTTGAATTATTGATTCAGGATGACCAGTGTAATCCGAACATTGCTACCAACGTGGCAACCCGCCTGGTCAGTGATGGTGCCCACGTCGTGCTGGGGCACATCTGTTCCGGTGCCACCCGTGCTGCCCTTGGCACCTACCGCGAAGCCAAGATTCCGGTTATGTCGCCGTCAGCGACCAATCCGCCGCTGACCCAGAGTGGCGAATATCCCAACTTTTTCCGTACCATCGCCTCGGATGATATGCAGGCAAAACTGGCAGTTGATTATGCTGTGAACACCCTTGGCGTCAAGAAAGTTGCTGTGCTGCATGATCGTGGCGATTATGGTCGTGGCTTTGCTGAGTTCGCCAAACAGACTCTTGATGAAAAAGAAATTGAGGTTGTTCTGTTTGAAGGAATCACTCCCGGCGCCATGGACTATTCTTCAATCATCCAGCGGGTCCGCCGCGAAGGGGCTGATTCGTTGATTTTCGGGGGCTATCACCCCGAAGCCTCCAAACTGGTGACCCAGTTGGAGCGTCGGCGGGTTGATGCCGTCTTCATCTCTGACGACGGGGTGAAGGATGAAAGCTTTCTCAATGTTGCCGGATCCGCTGCCGAGGGTGCCTATATGACCGGACCCAAGGATCTTTCCGCACTTCCACTAAATAAAGCGGCTGTAGATGCCTTCCAGGCTGCTTATGGTGCCGAACCAGGTGCTTTCTTCCAGGAAGGATATGCTGCGGCTCTGGCGTTGCTCAATGCTGTTCAAAAGGCCGGTAGCACTGATTATGACGCAGTCGTCAACGCGCTGCGCACCGAATATGTTGAGACTCCGGTAGGTCTGATCAAATTCGATGAAAAAGGCGATGCCGAAGGTGTTGGTTTTTCCATGTTCAAAGTGGAAAATGGAACATTTGTCGAAATGCAATAGTTTATGAAGGCAAGCAGGCGGCGATAAAATAGCTGATACCTGTCTATGGACAGCTGGCGGGGGACTGTTCTTTCAGACAGTCCCCCAATCTGTGTTGTGCCGAGATTGTTGTGCTTTGATCCTTAGTTTTTTTCGACTGGATTTCCTTTGCCCCGCACTTTTTCTGATCCGGGTGGTTGTCATTTATGGAATATTTTTTAGAGCTTTTCTTCAGTGGACTGACCCGAGGAAGTATTTATGCCCTGATTGCCCTGGGTTACACCATGGTCTACGGCATCATCCAGTTGATCAATTTTGCCCATGGTGAAATTTACATGATTGGTGCTTTTGTGGCTCTGATCGTGGCCGGAGTCTGTACCATCTACGGGCTCAGCGGGTTTGCAATCTTGATTCTGGCTGCCGCTATTGCCGCTGTTTACGCCGCTGCCTATGGCTATACTCTGGAAAAGATTGCCTACCGGCCGCTACGGGGTTCGCCACGCTTGTCACCATTGATCAGTGCCATCGGTATGTCGATTTTTCTGCAGAATTATGTATTGCTGGCTCAGACCCCTGATTTTCTTCCCTTCCCGCGACTGATTCCCGATTTTGCCTTTATGGATGATGTCGCCCACATTATCGGTTCGCCGGAACTGGTAATTCTGGTCACCACCCTGATAACCATGGTTCTGTTGACCTTGCTGATAAAGAAAACGCGGGTTGGCAAGGCAATGCGCGCAACCCAGCAGGATCTGAACATGGCGCGCCTGGTCGGTATCAATGTTGACCGGGTTATTTCCCTGACCTTTGTCATCGGCTCGGTCCTTGCGGCTATCGGTGGTGTTCTGGTGGCATCCTATATCGGGCAGGTCAGCTTCTATATCGGCTTTTTGGCCGGGATCAAGGCGTTTACTGCGGCAGTTCTGGGGGGGATCGGCTCGATCCCCGGTGCCGTTTTAGGGGGGTTAATCATCGGCTGGTCTGAAAGTTTTGCTGCCGGCTATATCTCGAGTGACTACGAGGATGTTTTGACCTTTGTTCTGCTGGTCGTCATTCTGATCGTCAGGCCGGCCGGAATTCTCGGAAAAGTCCGCAAGCAGAAGGTGTAGGTGAGAGTTATGTTGCAGGATTTCAAACAATCCCTGGTCGTCTCCCTGTGGTTCGTTTTTCTCACTTTCCCTCTGCTGGTCGTCCGGGTCAACACCATCGAAAATGTGGTGGTCTGGCGCTGGTCCAACATCCTCTGGGTTGCCATCGGCAGTTTTGTCCTGTCCTATTTCTGGCGTTTTTTGCTGCTCCGGCGTAATCGCCGGCAAAAGCAGGCTGAGGAAGGGATTGCTTCGTACGGACCGCTGCAGGCGGCTCTTGACAACATCCTGTTGCGTAATCGCGCAATGGCTGTACTGCTGGTTCTGGCGCTGATATTCCCATTGATTTTTGATACCTACCAGACCAATATCATGGTGACAGCGTTGATTTTCGTTGTCCTGGGGCTTGGCTTGAATATCGGGGTCGGTCTGGCGGGTTTGCTTGATCTGGGTTACGTTGCCTTTTTTGGCGTTGGTGCTTATTCCTACGCCATTCTCAATTACTATTTTGACCTCGGTTTCTGGATAGTGCTGCCGATCGGCGGCATTTTAGGTTGTCTGTTCGGCATTGTCCTGGGTTTTCCTATTCTGCGTCTGCGTGGTGACTACCTGGCGATTGTGACCCTGGGTTTCGGGATGATCTTCAAGGTGATGATGGAAAACTGGGAAACCCTATCCCTGGGACCCAGCGGGATTGCCAATATTGATCGCCCCGGTTTTTTTGGGGTGCAGATGAGCCTGGCGCAATCAACGACCTACATCTATTACATCATGATAGCGCTGGTGGTGTTGACGATCATTGTCACCAATCGACTGAAAAACAGTCGGGTCGGCAGGGCCTGGATTGCTCTGCGCGAAGATGAGATTGCCTGTGTCGCCATGGGGATCGATATGGCCCGCACCAAATTGTCCGCCTATGCCCTCGGTGCCTTCTGGGCCGGCATAGTTGGCGTCATTTTTGCTGCGAAAACGACCTTCATCAACCCGGCCAGTTTCACCTTTATGGAATCAGCGATTATCCTGTCGATTGTTGTTCTGGGGGGGATGGGGTCGATCCTCGGGGTCATTCTCGGCGCTTTTATTCTGGTGTTGTTGCCGGAATATCTGCGGGCATTTTCCGAATACCGGATGCTGGTGTTTGGTGCCGCTATGGTGCTGATGATGATTTTCCGTCCGCAGGGACTGATCAGCAATCTGCGCCAGATTTATCAATATAAGGGGACGAAGGATAAAACTGCTCATGACTGAAAATAAACACAAATTACTGGAAGTCAAAGGGCTGACCATGGATTTCGGTGGTCTACGAGCGGTAGACAGCGTTTCTTTGGCTGTTCACGAAGGGGAAATTGCCGCTCTGATTGGCCCTAACGGCGCCGGCAAAACGACATTTTTTAACTGTGTGACCGGGATTTATACACCAACGAGCGGTGATATCCTGTTGCATCCCAAGGGACTGGAGACCCGCCGCCTTAACGGACTCAAGCCGAACAAGGTCACTGAAATGGGGTTGGCCAGAACCTTTCAGAATATTCGTCTTTTTTCCAGTATGACGGTTCTCGAAAACGTCATGATTGGGCGTCACTGCCGTACCCGTTCCGGTATTTTCCGTTCCATTATCCGTAATCGCGGCGTCCGTGAAGAAGAACAGGAGATTGTGGAAACCAGTTATCGGTTACTGGAAAAGGTCGGTCTGGAAAAATTCGTCAATGAGTTCGCCCGGAATCTACCTTACGGAGCCCAGCGCCGTCTTGAAATTGCCCGCGCCCTGGCGACCGATCCCTTTTTGTTGCTGCTCGATGAGCCGGCGGCGGGGATGAACCCTTATGAAACGTCAGAACTTGACCAACTGATTTGCCGGATTAGCGAAGAAGAGCAGATTGCGATTTTGTTGATTGAACACGATATGAAGCTGGTCATGAAAATCTCTAATCCGATCTATGTCATGGAATACGGCAAGAAAATCGCGCAGGGATCACCCCTTGATATCAGAGACAACCCCAAAGTGATCGAAGCTTACCTGGGAGAAGAAGTCGATGCTTAAGGTGCAGAATATTCAGACCTATTACGGGAATATTCAGGCGTTGAACGATGTGACCATTGAGGTGGGAGAGGGGGAAATTGTTGCGCTTATTGGTGCCAATGGGGCGGGCAAAACAACAACGCTGATGTCGATCTGTGGCATTACTCCCCCTCGCGCCGGCGCAATCTTCCTTGATGGCGATCCGATTCATGGGTTAAGCCCGGAAAATATTGTCAAAAAGGGGATCGTCCAGGTGCCCGAAGGGCGGCGGATTTTTCCTGACATGACGGTGCTGGAAAATCTGGAAATGGGTGCCTTTCTGCGTGGCAATAAACGCCAGATTGAGCAGGATCTGAACTATGTCATGACCCTTTTTCCTATTCTGGAGAAGCGTCAATCCCAGTTAGGCGGCACGCTGTCCGGCGGTGAGCAGCAAATGCTGGCAATTTCCCGTGCCTTGATGGCGCGTCCCCGGGTCCTGTTGCTGGATGAGCCGTCATTGGGGCTGGCGCCGTTGATTATCAAGCAGATTTTTGAGATAATCCGCCAGATTAACAAAGAAAGTAACACCACTATTTTTCTGGTAGAGCAGAACGCCAATCAGGCCCTTAAGCTGGCTGATCGCGGCTATGTTATGGAAAATGGCAGGATTACCCTGGTTGATTCAGCACCGAACCTGTTGTCCAACGTTGACGTGCGCAAGGCCTATCTTGGCATTTGACCCGACCGTTGCCGATTCATTCGTCAGGGCGTGAATACGACATGCGTAAGCTGTTTTCAACAGTGACCAAAAAAGTCGTGATCGGTTATCTGGTCATTGTCTTTTTTACTCTCGGTGCCGTTGGTTACGCCCTCTATCAGCTCCACCAGCAAACCCGTCACACCGAACATCTGGTACAAATCGAGTTTTCAACCTTTGAATTGTTGCGCGATCTGCAGCAGAACCTGCTGGCCCTGGAAAATATCGAAAAGCAGTTGCTGATATTGCGTGATGTCGAATTGATCGACCTGCGCCGCAATCGTAACGATGAACTGGTACGTCACGTCTTGACCCTGCAGGGATTGCCCAGCAATGAACAGAGTCAGACCCTGCTGCAAATTCTCGATGCTTACCGTCAGGCTGATAAGCACCTGGCAGCGGCACTGCAGCACGAAGACTGGGTGGTGGCAACGGCCCTTTCCGGTTCGACGATGGTGCCGCTGCGCACCCAGATTGTTGAATTGCTGGTGGCATACCGGGAACGCCAGCAACAACAGATCAATACCGATCTGACTCGCCTGTCGCAAAAAACCAGCGCAGCTTTTCGCGCTACTGTGCTTCTTACCCTGTTCGGGATCTGTCTTTCGGCACCGGTAACAATCACCGTTATCATCAGTATTCATCGCTCGGTCAAGGCGCTTAAAAGAGCGACACAATCGATTTCAGCCGGCCGTTTTGATCATCGCCTGGAACTTCCTGGTGATGATGAGTTCTCCGAGCTGGCACATGATTTTTATCAGATGGGGGAGAAACTGCGTGAACTTGAACAGTTGCATCTTGATGCCAACCCTTTGACCCTGTTGCCGGGCAATCGAGCTATTGACCGCGCTATAGACACCCGCATCAACCAGAAAATTGATTTTTGCCATCTCTATATCGATCTCGACAACTTTAAAAGTTATGGCGACCGTTACGGCTACAAAGCCGGTAGCGATGTCATCAGTCAGGTTGGAAATCTGATTCAAGCCGTTGTCAATGAATGCGGTCATCCTGATGATCTGGTTGGCCATATTGGCGGTGATGATTATGTTGTTGTGACCTCGCCGGATAAGGGTGAAGTGCTGGCACAGACGATTATTTCCCGGTTTGATGAGATGGTGCCAACTCTCTATTCGCCGGAGGATCGCCAGGCACAATCTTTTGTCGGCAAAGATCGCTATGGGGTGGAGCGCACATTCCCCCTGTTGTCGATTTCTATTGCCGTTATTCACTCTACCCGTTACAAGTATCCATCGCGTCTGGCAATCAGCCAGGATTGTGCTCGCCTCAAAGAATACCTGAAGCTGCAGGATGGTAGTACCTATATGGTGGAGGAACACAGGGAATGAGCCGGTGGCCTTTTGTGTTGTCAATAGCTACGTTGTTGTCTGGATGTGCTTTGTTGCTTCCCGAAGAAAAAGAGTTGCCGCCGGTACTGCCGGAATCGGTGCAGGTACAGCAGCAGGAATTTAACCGCTATCTTGATGATTTCCTTGCCGTTGGTGATTCTGCCGCCCTGGGTCAATACCTTGCCGGCGCCCCTGACAATAAACAGCATCAAGCGATGAGGCGCCTTGCCCGCCAATTGCAGCAGTGCCGCGCTGAACATGCTGAATTGTCGGCGGAACTGGAATCCGGAAATCAGCTGGTTACTGATCTGGAGGGGGAAAATCGCCAGTTGCGGGAAACCATTGAACAGCTTAAAAGCTTGCTGATTCAGCTGGAACAGCGCGCCCACTAGATGCCTCACAATGGCTCTTTTCAGCCGTAGCGTCGGTCAATCTGTTGACTTACCTGTGTGCCGTCCTATTTATCAACTCTCACCTGGCGTAGCCTGACGGTTCTTTGTCCCTATGTCCGCACCCTCACCCACAGCTGTTCCGCCGCGCGGTATTGTCCTTCTTTATGTCGGGTTAACCCTGCTGAGCCTTAACGGTCTGTTCGCCAAATTGATTCCCCTTGATGCTTTTTCCATAACACAATTACGCAGCCTCATTGCAATCGGCGGGTTCTATCTGTTCTGTCGGCTTTTTCGTATGCCTTTGCGGGTGCAAAGTTTTAAACAGTTGCTGGCGATTTATGGGCTTGGTGTGGTCATGGGTGTGCACTGGGGTACCTTTTTTTATGCCATGCAGATTTCAACTGTTGCCGTCGGCATTCTTGCCCTGTTCAGCTATCCGATGATCACGATTCTGCTTGAACCCCTCTTTGCCCGCTGTCGTTTGTCGGCACGTGATGTTTTTTCCGGAATCCTCGTGCTGGTCGGACTGCTGATCATGGTCTGGCAGGATCTGGGTGGTGGATTGTTCGGCAATATGCTGCAGGGTGCCATCTGGGGCGTGTTTTCCGCACTGTTGTTTTCCCTGCGCAATTTATGTCAGAAATATTACTTCGCGGCGATTCCCAGCAGTACCCTGATGTTTCATCAATTGGTGGCGATTGCCCTGTTGTTTGTCCCTTTTGTCGATCTGACAACTGCGCGTTTGCTCAATAACCATGACTGGCTGCTACTGGTACTGTTGGGTTTCCTGGGAACCGCCGCTGCTCACACCCTGTACACCGCCAGTCTGAAACTGTTGGCAGCCAAAACCGTTTCCCTGGTTGGCTGTATGCAGCCGGTGGTTTCTATTTTGCTGGCTTGGGTTCTTCTGCGGGAAGTGCCATCTGCGGCAGTTATTGTCGGCGGGTCCATTATCCTTGTCGTTGCCATTGCCGAATCCCTGGCCAGATCCCGCTAGCTTTTTCTTTTGTAATCAACTGGTTGTAGTACAAGCATGGGGCCCTCAATGCCCGCGGCAGAAACTTGCAATCTGCCGATTATGCGCTATTCTTTTAGCAGGTTGTGCACTGAATAGCGTGTTTTTTCGATTTATTTTTGTCCGCTTTTTCTCGGGCTGAGGTCGGCTGGAGCGGGCAGCCTGCCTTATTAAACCATCCCGCGTTTACCCAAGGAGGAAGCGATGAAACTGACAAAATGGGATCCGTTCAGAGAGATGGAAGGCTTGATGGGACGCCAGGATTGGCCGTTTCGTGGTGGCACAATGACTGCTGGCGAAGGCGCAGATTGGGCTCCGCGGGTGGATATCAGCGAGACAGACACAGGGTTCACCATCAAGGCTGATATACCCGGGGTCAAGCGTGAAGATGTAAAAATCAGTATTGAAGACCGGGTATTGAGTATCCGCGGCGAAAGTCGGCAGGAAAAAGAAGACAAAAGTGAAAAAATGCATCGGGTCGAGCGTTTTTATGGCAGCTTCAGCCGCAGCTTTACTCTACCGGAGAACATCGACATCGAAAAAATTGACGCCAGCTTTAAGGATGGCCTGTTAAACTTGGTTATTCCCAAAATCGAGGTGGTCAAACCCAAGAGCGTTGAGGTAGAAATCAAGTGATCGGCCGTGATGGCGGCTGTCGTTGTGGTGCCGGGAAGAAACCACTCCCGGATGATAAGGCAGGCAGGTTGACCTGCCTTTTTCTTTTTTGACGGCTGTTGGCCGACGACTAAGGTTCCTCTTCCGGAGTAACCAGATCGAAAGCTTCACTGACGGCAATGTCAATTTTCTTCGGTTTTCCCGCTACGTTATCGACATAAACCCAGTCGGTTTCTGCCCGCGCCGGCGGCATTCGATCCGCACAGCGAAAAAAACGATAACGGCGCATCGAGCGGGTTCTTTTCATGTTACAAACCCATGTTAGTATCTCGATTTCTTCACCGGCAAATGCCGGCTGCAGATATTCAATCTGGTGCGAGCGCACGACCCAGCTAGTGCCAAGTTGTTGATACTTGTCTATCGTCCAGCCTTGCGCATCCGAATGCCTGATTGCCACATCCTGCATCCATTGTACGTAGGCGATATTGTTAACATGGCCATTGGCATCGTTGGCATCATCAGGTACAAAAAAGCGATAGGAAAATATTTTTGGCATCCTTGGCCTCAAAAAAACAGGGTGTTATCGTCACTACTTACTCAGGAACCCTTCTGGATGGGTGTTGACGATAATCTTGACAGGGTTTGATCCGATTTTCGCATTTTCTCGCAGGTTGAGCAAATCATTGTTATGATGATGCTGTGAATCAACGGTTCAGCTTTTATCAGGAGGTTGAAATGAAATCGTATGGCAAGATTTATATCGGTGGTCACTGGTGCCTCCCGGCATCCACTGACTTAATCGAGGTCATTAATCCGGCAACGGAGGCCGTTATCGCAACTGTTCCGGCTGGTTCCTCAGTCGATGTCGAGGCTGCCGTAACAGCAGCGCGCAAGGCGTTGCCCGGCTGGTCGACGACCAAACCCGCCATCAGGGCCGGTTATCTGACTCAGATTTACGAGGCCTTGGTAACGCGCGGGCCGGAGTTGGCCGAATTGATGACCACTGAATTGGGAATGCCGATCAAGCTCAGTCAACGCATTCAGGCGGGATTACCGACGGTTGTGCTGGAAAGTTACATCAAACTGTTAGGTGAGTTTGCTTTTTCCGAACGAATCGGCAATTCCCTGGTGTTAAAGGAACCTGTTGGTGTCGTTGCTGCCATCACCCCCTGGAACTATCCCCTGCATCAGTTGATGATTAAGGTGGCAGCGGCTCTGGCTGCCGGTTGCACCATTGTTGCCAAGCCGAGCGAACTGACCCCTCTCAACGCCCTGGTGCTGGCAGAGATCATTGATTCCAGCGGACTGCCGCCGGGGGTGTTCAATCTGGTGTCAGGTTATGGTGCCGAGGTTGGTGAAGCGTTAGTTTCTCATCCGGATGTCGATATGGTTTCATTCACGGGTTCCACTGCCATTGGCAAGCGCATCATGGCCCTTGGCGCACAAACAGTGAAGCACGTGGCGTTGGAACTGGGGGGGAAGTCCGCAACCATCCTTCTGGATGATGCCGATATTGAAACCGCTGTCAAAGCCACGCTGAGCAGTTGTTTTCTTAACTCCGGCCAAACCTGCAGCGCCCATACCCGTATGTTGATCCCCCAGGATAAATACGAGCTGGTGGTGGCGTTTGTCCGTCAGCATGTTGCTCTTTATGTTCCGGAAAATCCTCTCAATACACAGGCCCGAATCGGGCCGCTGGTTTCTGCCGTACAACGTGATCGGGTTCTTGATTATATTCGCAGCGGCATTGCTGATGGTGCCGAACTCCTGATTGGAGGTATCGAACCACCGGATGGATTGCCTCTGGGCTATTACGTGCGTCCGACGGTGTTTGGCCGGGTGACAAAAGAGATGAAGATTGCCCGTGAAGAGATTTTCGGTCCGGTGTTGTCAATCATGACCTACCGTGACGAAGATGAGGCGATTGAAATTGCCAATGACACGGTGTATGGCCTGTCCGGCGCTGTCTGGTCGGCTGATCCGGAGCGTGCCGAGCGGGTGGCGAGGAAACTGCAGACTGGACAGGTCGATATCAACGGGGGACGCTTCAATCCCCTCGCACCTTTCGGGGGCTACAAGCAGTCCGGTAATGGACGGGAGTTAGGGCGTTACGGTTTGGAAGAGTTTCTGCAGACCAAATCGCTGCAGTTTTGACCGGCGCTATGTCATGACGCAGAGGTCCTTTGATTGACTTTTTGAGGGTTAGCCTTCCGGTAGCCCCGGTTTGTACTGCCTACAGGACTAAAAGCTGATTCACTCACTGAGTTCCGACGCAAAGGGCACCAGCAGAATTTCGATGCGCCGGTTCTCGGCACGTCCTTCTGCGGTTGCGTTACTGGCGATCGGGTAATATTCACCAAAACCGGCCGCGATCAGCCGATTACCAGGCAACCCTACCTCCTGCTGTAAAAAGTGGATAACGCTGGTGGCGCGGGCAGTAGAAAGCTCCCAGTTGGTTGGGAATTGCTCCAGCAAGCGTGGGCTGATCGGAACATTGTCGGTATGTCCGGCAACCTGCAAGGCGCGCTCAGGAAAGCGATTAAGCACATCACCAAGGTTTTTCAGGACACTTTTGCCTTCCGCGCGCAGATGGGTGGCTCCTGAGTCAAAAAGGATCTGATTGAGCAGGTTGACGGTCAGCTTGCCTTCAAGGTTGGAAATCGTGAGTTCACCGCGCTTGATCTCGTCCTCGAGGGCTTCAACCAGCTCCTCATAGGTGTGCCTAACCTGCGCCAATCGTGCTTCGCGGGCAATGCGTTCTTTGTCCAGAGCATGGTTTAATTCTTCAACAGTTGCTTGTAGTTCCTCGCTTCTGGCCTGCATTGCAGCAATGCGCTGCTGATGAAGGGAGAGGTTCCCCTCCTGGCGTTCCTGGGTGGCAGTAGCGACCAACAGATCGCGTTGCAGGCGGGAATTTTCCTGGAGAACCTCCACCAGGCGAGAGTTGAGGGTTGCCAGGTCCGCTTGCAGAATCTGCTTGTCCTGTCGCAACTCTGCTACTGTGGCTGTGAGGGTGGTCACATCCTCGCTGAGGAGATCGGCTTCGTTAACCTTTTGCTGATAGCTGTTCTTGCTGACGCATCCGGCGGTCAGTAACAGCAATGCTGTCAGGAAAAAAAAATGGCGATAATTCATTTGCTACTCCTCGTCAGACGTGGTTTTGGGCGGCGTTTAAAACGATCCCTATTTTTATCACAAGTAACGGAAATGTAAAGGGGATTTGCTCCCTTGGCGACATTGTTTTCAGTTGCGAGAGAGGGAGCCGCTATGCTATAGATGAACCTCATTTATGGCATAAGTTCTTTGGTTTTGGGGCTGTTGCTATCCTTCCGTGGAGAGACCAGGGATGAAGTTTGAAATTGAAAGAATTGTCCGCACGGCACTTGAGGAAGATATCGGTCTCGGCGATGTGACGTCCATGGCTACCGTCGCGCGTGATACAACGGCGCGGGCCGAGCTGGTAGCCAAGGAGGATTTTGTCGTCGCCGGTCTCGATGTGGCGGCTGCCGTTTTTCATCAGCTGGACAAAGATGTTCGATTTGAGAAGATTTTTGTTGATGGCCAGAAGGTGAAAAGGGGCGATGTTCTCGCCTGGCTGAAGGGATCTGCCCTGATGTTGCTGCAAGGGGAGCGGGTCGCCCTGAACCTGTTGCAACGCATGTCAGGGATCGCTACTCTGACCGCGCGTTTCGTGGCGGCAGTTGAGGGTACCGGTGCCTTTATCGTCGATACCCGCAAAACGGCTCCCGGTTTGCGGGCGCTGGATAAATATGCGGTGCGGGCCGGTGGCGGGCGCAATCACCGTATTGGTCTTTTTGATGGGGTGCTGATCAAGGAAAATCATATTGCCGCCGCCGGGGATATTGCCGCAGCGGTTGCCGGCGCTCGGGAAAAAGTCCCCCACACCCTCAGGGTAGAAGTCGAAACCCGTGACCTGAATGAGGTTCAACAAGCCCTTGATGCTGGTGCTGATGTGATTATGCTTGACAATATGACCAACGCCGAGATGGTTCAGGCCGTGGCCCTGATTGATGGCCGCGCTCTGACGGAGGCCTCTGGTGGGGTCACCCTTGAACGGGTTCGTGAGATCGCCGAAACCGGTGTCAATATCATTTCTGTCGGTGCTCTGACCCATTCGGTGCTTGCGGCTGACATCTCGATGCTGTTCAAGTGATTCCGCCTCCTTTGTCTTCCCGTGATCGTATTCTGGCATTGCTGCGTTGTCACGCTGATGGCTGGTTGTCGGGTGAAAAAATCAGCACAGAGTTGCAACTGTCTCGGGCGGCGATCTGGAAACAGATTAATTCCTTGCGGGCCTTGGGCTTGGCGATTGAAGCGCGGCACGCCAAAGGCTATCGGCTACTTGAAATCCCTGATCTGCTGTTTAACAGCGACGTTGCCGGCGAACTTGATTGCCGTATCGTCGCCCGCTCACTGGACATCCTTCAGGTTGTTGATTCAACTAACCTGCAGTTGAAAGCCCAGGCGGAAGCAGGTGCTGCGGAGGGTGCTGTGCTGGTCGCTGATCAACAGTTGGCCGGTAAAGGGCGTCTGGGGCGGCAGTGGGCCTCTCCGGCCGGAGTGAACCTTTATTGTTCCATATTATTAAGGCCACAGATTCCGGTTCAACAGGCTCCGCAATTGACTTTTCTTTCCGCGGTAGCGGTCGTTGATGTTCTTGAGACGGTCGGCAAGGTCAAGGCAGAAGTCAAATGGCCTAACGATATTCTCGTTGGCGGGGCAAAAATTGCCGGTCTGCTCAATGAAATGAGTGCAGAAACCGAACAGATTAACTATGTTGTCCTTGGTATTGGCATTAATCTCAACATGACTGCCGATCAGTTCCCGCCGGAGCTTAACTATCCGGCAACATCGGTTCTGCTTGAAACCGGCCAGTTGGTTGACCGCCGGGTTTTTCTTCGCGCGTTGCTCGAGCGCCTCGATTTCTATTATGTTGAGTTTCTTGAGCAAGGGTTTGCTTCGATCCGTCAGCGCTGGGAACAGCGGTGTCCTATCATCAATCGTCGGGTTTCCGTCGACGCCGGCCCGGTTGGTACGGTGGTGGGACTGGAGGTGGATGGCGCCTTGCGCCTGCAGTTCGATGCCGGCACGATTGAACGGATTGTTGCCGGCGATGTGCGCCTGGTCAACTGATTGACGTTAAAAAGGATATTGACGCCATGCTGCTGGTGATCGACGTAGGTAACAGCAATACCGTATTGGGTGTTTATCAGGATCAGCAGTTGATCTATGACTGGCGGGTTGCTACCGATAAGTACCGCACCGTGGATGAATATGCCATGCTCATGCGGCAACTGTTTCAACTTGGTGGTATCAGCTTCTCCGACCTGCGCGACGTGATTGTCTCAACCGTCGTCCCGTCGATGCAGAATACCGTCGAAGGCTTGTGTAAGAAATATTTTCAGTTGACCCCCTATATGGTTGGTCCGGGAATGAAAACCGGCATGCCGATTCTTTACGATAACCCCAGGGAAGTCGGCGCTGATCGTATTGTCAACGCGGTTGCCGCTTATGAACAGTCCCGTTGCGCCCTGATTGTGGTAGATTTTGGTACGGCGACAACTTTTGATGTGGTATCAGCCGACGGTTGTTATCAGGGGGGAGCCATTGCCCCGGGAATCGGGATTTCAGCCGATGCGCTGTTTGAGCGGGCGAGCAAGTTGCCCCGCGTTGATTTTTTGAAACCCGCTCAGGTTATTGCCAAAAATACAGTCAACAGCATACAGGCGGGGATATTTTTTGGTTATCTCGGCCTGGTGGAGGGGATTGTCGGTCGCATGAAAAAAGAGTTGCCGCAATCGCCCCTGGTCGTCGCCACTGGCGGACTGGCTGCGCCGATTGCCGCGGCAACAACAATAATTGATCTAGTAGAGCCTTTTCTCACTTTGAAAGGGCTGCGGTTGTTGTACGAGCGCAACAAAAAATAGCAGGCCACTAATCTTTCTGTGCTTCGCAATGCTGCGTAACCTGTGTCGGTTCCAGCAATTTGCGGGGAAGTGACTTTTCATGCAAAGGAGCGTTTCATGAGCAAGCACGACACGACAAAGGTAAGAAATCTTGGCATTGTGGCGCACAATGGTGCCGGCAAAACCTCTCTGGTTGAGGCGATCATCTTCAATACCGGGATGACCGAGAAGCTGGGGAAGGTTGACCTTGGTACCTCGTTAATGGACTTTGAAGAGGAAGAAATCAAACGCAAGTCGACCTTGAGCGCGAGTCTCAATCACTGTCGCTGGGGTGACTACAGTCTCAATATCGTCGACACTCCCGGGGTCAGCAACTTTCTTCATGACACCCGGCGCTGCCTGCGTATCCTCGGCGGGGCGGTGGTTATTGTTTCCGCTATCTCCGGAACCAAGGCTCAGACCAAACGGATATGGGAATGGTGCGATAACTTCGAAGTGCCGCGCATCGCATTTGTCAATAAAATGGATAAGGAGCATGCGGATTTTCTCAAAGCCGTCGATGATATGGAAAAATCCCTTGGTGCCAGAGCGGTGGTGGTAACCCAGCCCATTGGCGCCGCAGAAAACTTCAAGGGAATTATCGATCTGGTGCGGATGAAAGCGCGCGTCTATACCTTTGATGAAACCGGAAAGTACGCTGAAACCGATGTTCCCGAAGAGTATCTGAAGGAGGCCACGCGTCTGCGTGAGCAATTGCTTGAAGCGGTCGCTGAGGCTGACGATGAATTGATGGAAAAATACCTTGAAGGGGAGACATTTTCCCAGGAGGACATCCTGCGAGGGTTGCGTGAGGGCACCCTGACAGGAGTTTTTACCCCGGTTTTCTGCGGCAGTGCGACGGCCAATATCGGTGTGCGGCAACTGCTCGACTATGTTGTTGCCTGTTTGCCATCGCCCATTGATAAGGGGATCCAGGTCGGCTTCAAGCCCGACACTGATGTGCCGACGGAGCGCAAACCCAGCCCTGATGACCCCTTTTCCGCCATGGTGTTCAAAACCATTAACGACCCCTATGCCGGCAAATTGACCCTGATGCGGCTGTACTCGGGGACGCTGTCGGCTGATACGGTTGTGTTGAATCCGAACAAAGATGAGAAAGAGCGGATCAGCAACCTTTATAAAATGGAAGGGAAAAAGCAGACCCCCATCGAGGTTGCCGCCGCCGGTGACATTATCGCTGTACCAAAACTCAAGGTGACGGCCACCGGAGACACCCTCTGTGATTTAAAAGAACCAATCATGTACGAACCACTGGTGCCCCTCAAACCGGTGATATCCTTTGCGTTGGAAGGTCGTAACAAGGGAGATGAAGACAAGATTTATACCGGGCTGCAGCGTCTCATGGAGGAAGATCCGACCCTGACCGTAACCCGTGACGATGAAACCAAAGAAATGGTTCTGTCAGGGATGGGGCAAATCCATCTGGAGGTCGCTGTTGAACGTCTCAAGCGTAAATATGGCGCAGATGTTATTCTGAAAGAGCCCAAGGTGCCGTATCGGGAGACGATTCGTGCCTCGACCCAGGTTCAGGGTAAGTATAAGAAACAGTCAGGCGGTCGTGGTCAGTACGGCGATGTCTGGATCGAAGTCAAGCCGCTTCCACGCGGTAGCGGCTACGAGTTCGTCGACAAGGTCGTAGGTGGTGTTGTCCCGCGCAACTACATTCCCGCTGTCGACAAAGGGATTATCGAAGCGATGAAAACCGGTCCTCTGACCAAGAACCAGGTGGTTGATGTTCAGGTCAGTCTTTATGATGGGTCTCATCACTCCGTCGATTCGTCAGAAATGGCCTTCAAAGTGGCCGGCTCCATGGCCTTCAAAAAAGCCATGGAACAGTGCAAGCCTGTTCTACTCGAACCGATTATGGCGATGGAAATCACCGTGCCTGATGACTGTATGGGGGATGTTATTGGCGATTTGAACTCACGCCGCGGCAAGGTTGTCGGGGTAGAGCCGCAAGCTAACAGTCAGACTATCCGTGCTGAAGTGCCGATGGCCGAAGTGTTGCGCTATGCTCCGGAGTTGCGTTCCATGACCTCCGACCGTGGCATGTTCACCATGGAATTCAGCAAATATGAAGAAGTCCCTTCCCATCAAACCGCCAAGATTCTTGAAGAACAAGCCAAAGAGGCTTAACCTGTATGGCGGGGTGTCCGTCCTGGGTGCCCCGCCGAAAATTTTTCCGGGAATCAGATCATGACAGAAGACAACAGCCGGGATCATTCAACGTCGACAATTACCAACACCGCTGTAAATCCCCCGGCATCGGCGCCCAAAAAAAGGATTGAAGATCTGCTGTTAGACGATGAATCCCCCATAAAAACTTTCAGGGAGCTTGCCGGTCAGGAAGCGAAAAGCGGCAAGAGCCCAGACCGTTCGTTGCGCTGGCCCCTTGTTGTGTCCGCGCTACTGATTGTCGCTGTTGTCGGCTGGTTTCAGTTCGGCGAATTATTCACTGGTCAGTCAGGGTCGCAAGATCAGATTCGCGTTGAAAAACGGATGGTTGTTCCCGAACGCCCGCAACCACAGGCAGCCGCCCAGCAAAAGAACGCGGATACAGCGCGGGACGTCGTGACCGGGGATGGGAGCGTTGATACTGAAATAGCTGAACAAGTAGTAACTGACGAGGCTGCTGAAGTGGCTGCTGAAGTGACAGAGGCTCCGCTGACTGAGGCTGTTGCTCCCCCCGAAGTTGTCCCTGGTGCTACCCGAGAGGATAGCGACGAAACCGTTTTGATCGCGACACAGGGCATAGTCAACCAAGAGCAGCAGATCGCAACAGAAGCGCCGGCTCCTGTGGTAGCTGAGCCGACTCATCGGGTTCTGGTCGGCCCCCTTGTCAATCAGAGGGATCTGGAGCAGGCAGCAGCACTGTTGCGTGAGCGCGGCTTTGAGCCGTACCAGCAGCATGGCTCGGGGACTGTTGATATGATCAGATTGCTCGAAGGGATCTACCCTCAGGCCCAAGCCCAACAGCGCCTGGAAGAGCTGCATAAAGAGTTCTCTTCTGCTTTTCTGCTCCCGGATGGTGAGCGCTGGGCACTCTACATCGGTTCTTTTTCTGATCGTGAACATGCACGTCGCCAGCAGCGCGAGTTGGCAGAACGGCAGATCCAGGTGGTGCCGGTTGATTCTCAACTGACCATGGAGGGACCGTTGCTGATTGTTGCCCGCAGTAGTTTGCAAGCTGCCGAAGAGGTTGCTGCAGAAGTCAATGCGGTTGGTTTGCGTGCGCGTATTGAGATCGAACGCTGATAAGGTGATCTGTGAACGGCGAGCATAAAAGCGAAAAGGTTCAGATCAAGCTCCCTGCTGAAGTGGCCAAAATCATGGGCAAGTGGGGTGGCCACGGTGTCCGGTTAGCTGCGGCCCGTGGTGCCTTGCCCATGTCCGGCCTCAATCTGGTCATGGTCCTTTTTGTTTTTTATCATGGTGATAATCAGGAACTGAAAGAAGAGGCGTTAAGTACCCTGCAGACCTTGCCGGCACAGATTCTTCTGGCCGCCCTGACCGAACCCCAACTTCATCCAGCGATTATCGACCTGATTGTTCATCTGCGCTATGAGGATGCAGTAGTGATGCAGGCGGTTCTTGCCCATCCCATGACCGGGATCAGAAGTCTGTTGTTTGTTGCCGAGAAGAGTTCTGGCGATGTCCTCGATATGCTGGCTGATCATGATGAAATTCTGCTAAAGTCCGACGTTATTCGTAAGATTATCATCAACAACCCCAATGCTGACAAGGTAACGCGATTGCGCCTGGGGTGGGTTGAGCCGCAGGAGGATCCAGCTCACACCGACCAGCGTGGGCCGGGAAATAAGAGCGCTGCGGCTACCCCCCAGATAGAAGAGACGGCAGAGGCTGACGCTGTTGATGTGGATGAATGTGATGAAGAGTCACTCTCCAAATATCAGCAGTTGCAGGAGATGACGGTCAACGAAAAAATCAAGATGGCCCTGACCGGCGATAAGGAGTGGCGGACGTTGCTGATCCGGGAGGCAAACAAACAGATCAATACCGGTGTGTTGCGTAATCCGCGCATCACCGAGGGGGAAGTGCTGGCGGTGGCGCAGAATCGCAGCAGCAGTGAAGAACTGATCCGGGTCATTCTGCTTAATCGTGACTGGGTGAAACTTTATGATATGAAGAAGGCCCTGGTGCATCATCCGCGGACGCCAGTGCAGCAGGCGATGCGCATGATGAACTTTCTGTCGGAGCGCGATATCAAGGAACTGGCAATCAGTCGCAATGTTACCCAGCCGATTATCAACAATGCCCGCCGCATGTTAACAACCAAGAAAAAATAAAGGTCACTGTACAGCACGAGATCGGGGCTGCTACGCCAAGGGATACTTTGCGCCGTCCATGGCGACCGACGCCCTTGTCATGGCAGCCCCGATCTCGTACAAAGTGGGTACTGAGTCGTAACAAAAAATTAACTCTTTCTTATTCTCTGGTAAAGGAGCTGCGCTGATGTCTTCTGAGCGATACCGTATTGGTATTCTTACCCTGTCAGACAAGGGCGCCCGTGGTGAGCGGATTGATGAGAGCGGGCCGCTTTTGTCATCGATGGTTGCTGGATTGGGCGATGTTGCACGTTATCAAATTATCCCCGATGAGGCACAAACCTTGACCCTGATGTTAACCCGGTGGGTTGATGACTTGAAGCTCGACCTGATTCTTACCACCGGCGGCACCGGGCTCAGCCCGCGTGATTTAGCCCCCCAGGCAACGGAAGTGATCCTCGATTACCAGATTCCTGGTATGGCGGAAGCGATGCGTGCTGCCAGTCTTATTAAGACACCACATGCCATGTTGTCTCGGGCGCTGGTCGGAGTGCGCAAACAGAGTCTGATCATCAATTTGCCCGGAAGCCCCAAGGGGGCCGGAGAAAACTTTTCAGTGTTGCTGCCGGTACTTCCCCACGCCCTGGCCAAACTCAAAGGCGATCCTGCCGACTGCGCTGTGGCGCCATAACAGCTTACCGTAAATGGGGATAGCACTGTCAGTAGCTGCTCAAATTGTCGTAGTACCCGATTAGCATAGCGGTCTTTTCCTCTTTAAACAATATTTGCGCATTCTTCCGACGGTTGTCGTAAGCATTTCTGGCCATGAAAGCCGCTGGAAGATAAAAGAAATCATAGCTGCTGCCGAATGTTGACGGGCCGCAGTCCCCTTCCTGATTTTTCCCTTCAAGGAGACAGCATGCGTATTACCCCACTGACAGAACTGATCGATCGCTCACACAAGCTACAGGAAAAGCTACGTGAACAGGACATCGATGCAACCATTCTGGTACAGAATAGTGATCTGTTTTATTTTACCGGCTCCATTCAACGTGGCCTTTATTATCTGCCGGCAGAAGGGGAGCCGCTCTATTTTGTCTTTCGTGACCAGGGGCGCGCGCGCATGGAGTCCGGGCTGTTTCATGTCGTGCCCCTTGATCGGCTTGGCAGTTTGCCCGGTGAACTTGTTCGTCGCGGGTTGCCGCTGCCGCAACGTGCAGGGATGGAATTCGATGTGCTACCGGTGGTCGAATTGCAACGCTATAAAAAGTTGCTTCCCGCTACCGAGTTGGTAGATGTGAGCTCACTTGTGCGCACCGTGCGCGCAGTGAAGAGTAGCTACGAAATCGAAATTATGAAGGATGGTGCCTTGCTCGCCGATCGGGTTTATGAGCAGGCAAAAAATCTGCTTGTTGTCGGCAAGACCGACCATGAGGTGATGGCTGAACTGTTCAGCTTTGCCCTCAAAGAAGGGCACCAGGGGCTGATCCGTATGCGCCGCTTTAATGCCGAAATGTTCTTCGGCCATATTTTTTCCGGTGCTGATGGCGCGGTCCCGGCGCACCTGGATGCTCCTTTAGGTGGCCTGGGAACAACCCCCGCTGTTGGTCAGGGGGCCGGGCACAAAAAAATTGCTGCCCATGAGCCTATTATCGTTGATTTTATCATCGCCTATGACGGCTACCTGGTCGACCAGACCCGTACCCTGTCGATTGGCCCCCTGCCGGATAAATTGTTGCGGGCCTATGCTGATATGCTGGAGATTCAGAAATTGATGTTTGAACTGGCGCGGCCGGGATTGAGCTGGTCCGAGCTGTATCAACGCTGCCATGAGCGCGCCTGTGAGATGGGACACGAACAACATTTTATGGGCTCAAGCCCATCACAGGTGCGATTTATCGGTCATGGCATTGGTGTCGAGGTCGATGAATACCCCTTCATTGCCGCAGGCTTTGATGATCAGGTGCTGCTACCGGGGATGACTTTTGCCTTTGAACCCAAGGTTGTTTTCCCGGGAGTAGGTGCAGTAGGGATAGAGAATACCTGGTGGGTTACGCAAGAAGGTGTAAAAAGGTTGACCTATTCCCATGAAGATTTATGGCAGTTGCCTTTGCCGGCGTCTACTTGATAGGTGCTTTTTTTCTGATTAGCGCCACACCTTGTTTTTCCAATGAAAGAGAAATTGTCCGCGACTGTTGGTTTTATCAGGTGATTAGATTTGCACATCAATACAGATCATGTGTCGAGGGCCTTCTGCAGTTCCGTGAGGGTTTCGATGGCGCCACCAGCAAAGGAAAAATGGTCACCACGAATCTGCGGTTCGCGCGGGTTGATACGAAAAACGCTGGTATCGGGACGCTGACCCAGGCGCTCACTGAGGTTGCGAATGGTTGGTATCGTTGTGCCGGCACCGATTTCAATGACGACCAATGGTTTTTCCTGATACTGCCTTAGAAACTGATCGAAACCTTCTTCCTGGGTGGCCGAGCGTTGGTGCAGCCAGGCGTAGTCACCGAACATCAGGATATTGGGTCTGGCTACGCGCCGACATTTGGGGCACAAAGGGACAGAGGTGGAGCGCATGGTCGCTTCATTGATGTCGAAGGTTTCCTGGTTAAGCCAGATATCGCGACTGCAGGGGGTTGTACATTGAAGATGATGGATGGAGCCATGGACTTCTAGAATCTGATCCTCAGTAAAGCCGGCTTTCTGGAACTGGCCGTCGACGTTTGATGTGGCAATGAAGGTTGGCAGGTTGAATTGTTCGCCCCAGGCCTTGATGAGGTGAAATCCGGCATGGGGAACGGTGTTGCGATAAAGATTGGTGCGGTGGCCGTAAAAGCCCCAGCCAAAGTGCGGATCCTGCTCAAAATGTTCAGGATTTGCCGCTTGGATAAAGCTCAAGCCCAGACGTTCGTACATGGGGTAGGCGTTCCAGAATCCCTGGTTGCCGCGAAAATCGGGGAGCCCGGAATCAACCCCCATGCCGGCACCTGTGGTGATTACCAGGGCCTCAGCGTTGCGGATGCGCTGTGCTGCTTCAGAGAACCGTCCTGTTACTACCATTGTTGCTCTCCTTGTTTAAATTGCCACCGACACCTTGACCGGTTGCAGAGTGCGAATCAGTTCCGCCGGGGAAATTTCAACCAGCAGACCGCGCTTGCCGCCGTTAATCCAGATTTTCTCCAGTTGTTCGATCGATGCTTCCATGTAGACAGGCAGGGGCTGTCGGGTTCCAAAGGGAGAAATGCCGCCGGTCTGGTAGCCGCTAAGGCGATCAGCTTTATCCGGATTGCAAGGGCTAACCTGTTTGACTTTGAGCTGTCTGGCCAGATGTTTGAGTGATACCTCGCAGCTGCCGTGCATCAGAACGATAAATGCTTGCTGCTGATCATCTTCCATGATCAGGGTCTTGATAACCGAGAATTCAGCGACATTCAGTGCCTTGGCACTGGCTTTTGTCCCCCCTTTTTCTTCGTAAGGATAGAGATGCGGAACAAATTTGACCTTATGCTGTTTTAGAAAACGGATCGCTGTCGTTGCCGGAACCTTCAGCTTGCTCATCGTTGATCTCCGTCACTGGGGCCAAGCAGATTGTTTGTTGTCAGCGGGCAATCCATGACAAGGGAATACAAAAAATGCTGATCACCGTTGCTATGGCAAATATCAGCCCACCGATCTGAAAAAGTCGT
Source organism: Pelovirga sp. (assembly GCF_059864205.1). NCBI lineage: Bacteria > Pseudomonadati > Thermodesulfobacteriota > Desulfuromonadia > Geobacterales > Geobacteraceae > Pelovirga > Pelovirga sp. Next base: position 23,043 of record NZ_JCBCBS010000076.1, on the reverse strand, counting down.
TCGGTCTGACGTAAGCCGCGAATGCTGATCGGCATCCACCAACCGATGGCTGCGCCTGATAGCAAACCACCTAAGTGCGCGGCATTGTCGGCACCGACCATAATCCCGAAAATAAAGGCCATCACCGCCCACTGAAACATGAAATTGCGGCGTTGAATACCAATATGTCCACCAATACGGTGATAATAGCTGACGGAAAAGCCGATGAGCCCAAAAATAGCGCCGGAGGCCCCCACGGTAACGACCTGGGGGTGCCAGAACAGGCCGGCAATGGTAGCGACCAGGGCGGTAACAATATAGATTGACAGAAAACGATTCCAGCCAATTTCCTGTTCCAGTAGCGGGCCAACCTGATAAAGAACCATCATGTTAAAACCCAGATGGATCAGACCGCCATGGGTAAAGGCGTAGGTAATAGCACGCCACCACTGCCCCCCTTCCAGCACCAGGGGCCAGTACTGCCCTCCCCAGTAAACCAGCAGATTAGTGGGAGGTCTGAGCATCACCTGCATGCCCAGGCCCAGGATGGTGCCGTGCAGAACCATCAGGGTAAACAGGACCAGATTGGTATAAATCAGAACCTGCACGAGCGAGCGCCCGCGCAGGGAGTTTTTGAGAAAAAACAGGTGACGTGACGGTTGGTTCATGTAGTACTCCAAAAAATCCCGGCTAAAATAGACTTTTTATCCAGCCAAGGGCAAAAAAGGTGCCGATGGACGACCCGAGGGACGAAAATAGAAAGACCAGCAGTACCCGCGCCAGGCGGTTGTGCCACCAGCCTTTTAGGCTCAGTAGATCTTCACCAACCCGCTTCATATCAGATACCAGTGGCGGGGCAACAAAAGATTGTACCAGTGCGGTAACAAAGCCGGCACCAATAGTTGGATTAAGGGATGTTAGTGGTGCAGCGATAAAAGCGGTGATAATGGTGGCTGGATGCCCCCAGGCCAGCAGCGCACCGGCGGCAGAGAAAAGGCCATTGGCAAGAACCCAGGCCCAGGCGGCCTGGGCCATCTGCTCAGAGTCGGCGAAAAAAAAACCACCGACAAACAGTGTCAGCACGATGACGGGAATCGCCCAGGGGATCAATTTTGACGAAAGGGATTTGGGGGGGATTTTGTTGATCCGCTCGATGTCAGTGGCGCTGGCCTGCTCCCCCTCCAGTCGTGCTATGATTCCAGGCAGATGGGCCGCACCAACAACCGCAACAATCGTGTCTCCCGGTGCCTGGCGGATATGATAGGCCATGTAGATGTCGCGCTCATCGACGAGGATCTGCTTGACGGATGGCAACAGTTCTCCCATTTCCTCCAGCATGCCGGCGAGGTTGTCTGCTTGCCTCAGTCTGGCCAGTTCCTCTTCGTTGATCTGCTGCTTTTCAAAAAGGCCGGCAAGCAAGCTTGCCAGAACCTTCATCTTGTTCCACAGTCCGGTAATGCGCCACACCCGTAACAGGGTGGTACGGATGTTGCGGTCAACCAGTTCCACTCTTATCCCGCGCTCTTCGGCAACCTGAGCTGCAGCAGCAAGTTCTGCGCCCGGTTGTACCCCGGTGGCTAAACCCATGCGCTTCTGGTAGGAAGAAAGGGCGAGGTTGACGAGAAGAAAGGGGAGCTGTTTTTTACGGATGACTTCTTTAAGGTTGAGGGATTCCCACCCCTTCTGATTAATCAGAGACTGGTAGCGCTGCTGGTCGAGTTCGACACAGACAGTGTCAGGATGCAGCTCATTGATCGCCCTGACAACGGTATCAACTGATTCCTGGGAGATGTGGGCCGTGCCAATCAGGGCAATGTTTTTGCTGTCAACCGTCAGATGGGTAACATCTGCAGATAATGGTGATTCGCTCACGGGTTCCTCCAGGACAATCCAAATCAATGAAACTACATGAAAAAACAGAGTTGCATACTAGCATAATGGCGGCGGTGGGGCCATGGTTTCGGGTTTTTTCAGCGGATAAAAAACAGGGATAGACGGTTCGAAACGGGGAGGAGCAAGAAAAAAACAGGGGACCCGGCTAGTTGCCGGAACCCCTTGATAAAGACGACTCTCCACCGCTACCGTGGGTCGTTGGACTCACATCGAGTGCCAATGAGGTGGGGCATGCTGTAAACCCTTCAGGCGTCCCACTCAAAGGGTGGGCTGGCTCACCGGATTTCTGTAGTGTGCCCCGATTTACTGCTATTCCGAGTGGACGTTCTGACCTCACCTGCAGGGCAGAGAGTCGATCATCGTCTATGTTTGCCAGTATAGATAAAATAGCGGTAAAGATCAAAAAGAATCGTAACAACTCCGTAACCACTTTGTACCGGATCGAGGCTGCCATGACTAGGGCGACTGTCGCCATGGACGGCGACAGTTGAACGGCGATGGACGGCGCAACGTGCCCCTTGGCGTGGCAGCCCCGATCCCGTGTTGAACAGTTACAAAGTATCATTTAAAAAGAACCGCAATCTCGGGGATGAAAAGAGATCAATTTAGTGCTATTATGCAGCGTTGAGCAAGGTCGGTTGATAGGCCTTTCATTGATCTGTGCCCTTTACGGCACCAAGCTAATGGAGGAAAACGATGCCCAAACGTCTCGAAGTGTACAAGTGCAGTATCTGTGGAAACATTGTCGAAGTGATGCACGCTGGCGCTGGTGCGCTGGTTTGCTGTGGTAAAAACATGGAACTGATGACAGAAAATACCGTTGATGCCGCAACCGAAAAGCACGTTCCGGTGATTGAGAAGGGTGATGGTACGATTACCGTCAATGTCGGCAGTGTTACCCATCCGATGGATGCGGCTCACTATATCGAGTGGATTGAATTGCTTGCTGACGATAAGGTTTACCGTAAATTTCTTAAACCCGGCGACGTTCCAGAGGCAACCTTTCATGTAACCGCAGAAAAGGTCACTGCCCGTGAATACTGCAATCTGCATGGTCACTGGACTGCCCAGGGCTAGTTAGTTTTCATCCGGAAATTGCATTAAAAAAGCAGATACATCCTTTTGGGCGTATCTGCTTTTTTTATGATCTGTGTAAGGTCGTCCTGAGACGGGCAGATTCTTGTGCCCGTCTCAGGGGACTATCTATTGATTAGAGGATAACTCCCAGATAGGCGTTGGTCTGTGCCTGTTTCTGGCGCACCACTTGCTGAGGATCGACCTCAACAAATTTTTCATCCGGGGTGACTTTAAACAGGGGTTGCCCCTTCTGGATGATGCTGCCGTCGCCACTGTCGATAAGAATCTTGTCGATGGTGCCGGAGAAAGGTGCAGGTACCTTATTGAACATCTTCATGACCTCCAGAATGAACAACGGCTGACCTTTCTCAAAGTGCATTCCTTCGGTGACGAAAGGTGGCAGGCCGGGCGCTTCCTGACCGTAATACATGCCGCCGCCGGGCGACACAATCTCGTCGGCCTTGGTCGAAGGCGGTGGCACCAGGATTTTTTTCATGGCAGCCTGGAGTTCCGGATCGTGGAGATATTCGGGAATCGTCACTTCCAGATCTTCTTCGACGCGCAGATCATAGAAGTTGGTATTTTCTGCGACCAGGAAGAGCATGCCGAGCAGTTCGTTGCCAATTTCATAACCGGCATGGGCGGACTGGATGCGCTCCCAGGTTTCCTTGTCGTAGCCCCCTTGCGGTTTGTCCTTGGCGAGGAGGTCGTTAAGCTCAACGAAATCCTGTGCGGTAAGGGAGAGTTTCTCGCGCAGTTTGGCATAGAAGCTGAGGGCATCTGCGAGTAGATCGCGATCGTGGGTCCAGATGACTTCAGCCGCCGGTGCTTCGGCCCGCCAGTTCATGTTGAGGTAGCGATAGGTATCTTCAAGAACCAGCAACGGATTGCGCAACCAGAGAATTTTGCCATTTTCCATGCGGTAGTTGCATTTGTTGAGACTTAACCATCCTGAGAGCAGATGAGGATCATTCAGCAACATTTCCATTGGTCGGGTCAGCAGCGTTCCCTTGCGGTCAAGGGCTAAAGAGGAATCCCTGGCGCCTTCCACATCATCAGCGAAGAGATTGCCGTAGTGTTTTTTGGTGGCTAGAAAGGCGTGAACGACATCGATCTTCTGCGCTTCTTCCTTGAGTTTGCCGACCAGAGTCAGATAAGGAACGATAAAACGGGTGGTCGGCTTGGCCATGACATTGTTGCCGATGAACCAGTTGACCAGGCCGTAATGGAACTTCAGATTGGTGGCCAGATTGCGCCCCCGCAGCACAGTACTGCACAGCACCTTCGAAAGGTGATTGTAGCTGTTGAGACGATCCCCCCCCTTGGTCAAAAGCAGGGCAATGTTGGAGTCGTAAGCACCAGCAAGGTGATAGAACATGAATTGACCGGTGTCGGGGTTGGGGGTGCTGATCCCCTGGTCATCACGGATTTCCCCTTCAATCGGGGGGGACCAGTAAAGGATGTAACCGCCGGCACTCGGTGACAGGGAGGCATCGGTAGCGTTCAGGCGCGCTTCTGCGGCAGCGCCAAAGCGTGGAATGCGTTCCGGGCGGGGCAGACGATCCTTGTGAAGTGCCAGCAGAGCCATGGCTTCGACCAGGGATTCGACGATAAAGAACTCGTTTTTATCATCGGGATTGGTGAATTTGAGGCTGTAGACCAGCTCGGTGACACGGTGCTCAACCTGGATGCGGGTGTTGACCTCCATAAAGTAGTGGCGCGCACCATCAACGATACATTCGAAAGTCGATGCCGAATCGAGCCCAACCGCGAGCCCGAAACGCTCGGACTCTTCTTCCATGCGCTTAAGCACGGTCAAGTCAGACTCGAGGGCTTTGACTTGTTTGCTGTTCCTGGCCTTTTTCGCCTTGTCGATCTCTTGCGCCAGGCCTTCCTGAGTGACGGAAATCTCCAGCAGTTTCTGCTCGTGCATCTGTAAAGAGCAATCACGGCCACCCAGAGCGATACACCACTGACCATTACCCAGCAGCTGAATCTCGTTGTGACGGGTCTGCTCAATATTCAGTTCGATCAGCACGTTCTTGTTGTCACCAACACCGTTGGCCTTAACCTCACCGAGAATTTCCCGGACCAGCCCCGGCGCATCAGCTGCAGCTTGCTCAATCTGTTTGTCCGTCGGCTGCTTGGCCATTAGCAGCGAGGCACCGAGGATCCGCTGCCCCTTGCCGCCACCACCACCGATGGCTTTGAGGCGAATCCGCGCTCCCGGATATTTTCTGAACATCTCAGCACATTCGAATTGCACCTGCTGGCCTAGTTCCTCAATGGAAATAAGGTCAATGCCCTTACTGTAGGATGCAAAAAGGACAGCGTCGGCTAGATCCTCGAGGGGGATGTCCTTGTCGTTGATCAGTTTGTGATCAAGATTCAACTCTTCTGCTTTGACTAATTCGCGCAATTGTTCACGGGTCTTGTTTTTCTTGAGCAGGGTACGGGCGGTAACATTGTCGATGCCCGGAGTAACCGAAACGTTAACCTGCAGGGCGGTGCGCTTGGCTTCGTCTTTTTTCCCGGCTGCGCGCTGGGTACCGGAGCAGGGACCAATAAAGCGCAGGCCGGCATTTTCGAGGGCGGCGACAAACTCATCATCTTCCGCCATAAAGCCGTAGCCGGCAAAAATCGAATCGTAGCCGTTGTCTTTGGCTATACTGATAATCTGCTGAATCCGTTCGAGACGCTCTTCTTTAGAAGCGCCACTGTAGTCGGGGACCCGATGAACCCTGCTGGTATCGGTAAGCTGACGCAGTTCCGGGGACAGGGCATTGGGATAGACGATGGAGTCTTTTTCCGATAAGAGAATACCATAGTGGGAGATACCCATTTCTTCGTAAACGTCCATCGCTTCTTTACGAATCGGCCCACGACAGACAATCAATGGTTTTAATTCCTCGCAGGAAAAGGAACTGATCCACTTCGATGGTGATTTGCCGAGACGACGATCTTTATGGATCAGGGGATTATTAAAGTACAGGGCGATATCTTGTTGCATGAGTTTTATCTCCAATTTTCATGTGATGAAAAATAGCACTCAACGGGTTCGTTAGGCCGCCGGAATCAGTGAAATTCGCGCTGGACGCCCTGCCAGGCCGAAGGCTTGTAGTGGCGCAGGAAGAAGTTCAGATTTTCTCCTAAAACCTTGCGCAGATCGGTCGGCATGACCAGCGAGGAGATGGAGCCCAGGGCCAGTCCTTCTTTCGGATTCATCAGTTCTCTTTCGTAACGCTGATTCAGTGCGGCCTCTTCAAGTCTGAGCCATTCCGCCACTTCTTTTTCCGCATCTTTCTTGGCTTCGGCGCCGTCAAGGCCGGCCTTGATGCGCTCGCCGGTACCTTGTGTGATGCGCGTCTTGACCGAGCCACGCAGCTTGCGTAACTCATCTTTGTAGACAAATTCTTTGCCGGCCGGCCCCATAACCGCCAGCCGGGTGGTTGGTAAAGCCAGTACCAGGTCGGCGCCGGTCGGATAGTTGTTGTAGGAGGCGTAGGCGCCACCGAAAGCATTGCGCAGAATCAGCAGGATGCGGGGGGTGCGTACATCGACGATGGCGTCGAGCATGGAACGTCCGGCCTGAACAATGCCGCGCGCTTCCTGCTCACGTCCGGGGAGGAAGCCGGTGGTGTCTTCCATGAAAATCAACGGGATATTGTAAATGTTGCAGAACCGCACAAAACGGGCGATTTTCAGAGCTGAATCACAGTCGATCTGGCCGGAGGAGACGGCAGAGTTGTTGGCGACGAAACCGACGACATTACCACCAAGCCGTCCGAAGGCGGTAATGGCTTCACGCGCCCTGGTCGGCTGGATCTCAAAGTAATCACCATGGTCACAGATCTGCTGAATGACGATGGAAACATCGAACGGCGTATTGAAACCGGTTGGGGAATTAAAGGCTTTTTTCAACAGGGTGTTGATCTCCCAGGTTTTGCGATCAAGAGGATCGCTGGTCTCCTGGAAGTGAGCCATGCTGTGGTTATTGTCGGGGAGGTAGCTGAGCAGGCGAACCGCTGTCCGCAGGGCGGCCATCTCGTCGGAGACAGTCAGGTCGGTCACACCGGAAGCGGCATGAACCTTGGGCCCGCCCAGATCCTCAGGGCTGATGTCCTCACCGAGAACCGACTTGACAACCCCGGGGCCTGTCAGGCCGAAAAAGGTGTCTTCCGGCTGGATGACAAAGCTTCCCTGTCGCGGCAGGTAGGAGCCGCCACCAGCATTAAAACCGAACATGCACATGATGGTCGGAATCACGCCGCTGATTTTGCGCAGGGCGGTAAAGGCTTCAGCGTAACCGTCCAGACCACCGACGCCGGCGGGCACAAAGGCCCCGGCGGAGTCATTCATGCCGATCAGCGGAATTCCTTTTTCGCCGGCCATATACATCAGTCGTGCCAGTTTCTGGCCATTGGTGGCATCGATGGAGCCGGCACGGACGGTGAAATCATGTCCGTAAATAGCCACGTCACGGCCACCGATATTCAGGATGCCGGTCACCAGCGAGGCACCGTCAAGATTTTTTCCCCAGTTCTGAAAGAGAATGTTGGGCTCGTGGCTGGTCAGGAAGTTGATCCGTTCCCAGACCGTCATGCGCTTTTTGAAGTGCTGCTTTTCGATCTGGGCAACGCTGACCGACTTGATCGGACGCTGGATCAGCTCGTACCCTTCACGCATGACTTCTTCATAGGGGCCTGCCTTGCCGGCTATTTCCCCAGGAATAGTGAAATCAACCTGTTTTTTGGCGGCGAGGGGGTTTTGCAATGAGGGCTTGATTTTGTTGTTTGACATCGTTGGCATCCCTTTACAAAAGTTTTAAGTCGATAGTCTGAAGTCTGTTCAACTCAGCAGACATCAAAATGTTGAACACTGTTAAGATGATAAGGTGGTTCAGGGTGAATAAGGTTTATGGTTCGTTCAGGGTCACGCCCGGATGGATCATCCTGATGATTGCTATAAGAACATAAAACGGCGTTTTTTACAGCGCTAACAAACAAAAAATGAGAGAAATTGTCAAGGATAATTTTACTTAGGGTAAAAAAATACAGAATTTGTTTATCCCGGGTTGAATGCTTTTAGCCTGTTGTTTGGCTGGGGTGAGACCTGATTCTATAAATTGTCGCGCATAAATGAGATAAAAGACCGGTTAACGGCGTTTTTTGCGAGGTTTAACAGCGGTTCTGTGCGAATTATGGGTGTCAAGCAGGACCGTCACCAGATCTTCACGCTTACACAGGTGCAAGGCTTCTTCAATGTCGCGACGGGATTCCGGGCGGTGGTAAAGGAGCAGTGCCTTCTGTAGTTTTTTCTCCTTTGCCGTGCGCGGCACGTGCACCAGGGTGCCGCTGAAGGGGTCGCTACCGGTGTGAAAGATACAGGTCGACAGGGTGCCGGGGGTCGGGGTGAAATCCTGTACCTGCTCAACCTTAAGTTGGTGTCGTTGCAGATAGAGGGCCACATCGATCATGTCATTCAGGGTGCAACCGGGATGACCACTGATCAGGTATGGGACGATTCCAGGGAAATGACCTGTTTGCCGACAACGTTGACGGTAGTCATCAAGAAAGGCGGTAAATACCGCAGCACCCGGTTTGTGCATGACCCGGCTGACCGGATCACTGAAGGTTTCCGGCGCCACCTTGAGCAGGCCACCGATGTGATGTTCCAGTAATGCGTGGTAATAATCAGGCTGTAGCGGCAGCAGATCGTAGCGGATACCGGATGCAACGAAAACGTGCTTGACTTTGTGATGGGAACGAATCTGCGCCAGCAATTCGGCATTCTTCTGATTATCCGTTTGCAGATGCCGACAGCGTTCGGGAAACAGACAACTACTGCGGCGACAGCTGCGCTCATGGTCGGGGTTGCCGCAGGCCAGGCCGTACATGTTGGCTGTCGGCCCGCCGACATCGCTGATGGTGCCGTGAAAATCGGGCTGTGCGGCAATGACATCGACCTCTTTGATGATGGCGGCGATTGAGCGTGACTGGATGCGTTTGCCCTGGTGAGAGGCGATGGCACAGAATGCACAGCCGCCGAAGCAACCGCGATGGCTGGTGATCGAATGGCGAATCTGCAGGTAGGCCGGGATCGGCTCCAGGTACGATGGATGGGGTTGACGACTGAAGGGGAGGGCATAGATGCGATCCATCTCCTCTTCGCTTATGGGCAGAGACGGTGGATTTACAACCAGTTGCCGCTCACCGTGAGGCTGGTTCAATGGCACGGCGGCAAAGGGGTTGGTCTGCTCGGCCGCCAGCCGAAAGGCCATATTATATATCTGTGGGTCGGCAACCACGTCTTCAAAACTCGGCAGAGGAAGTGAATGGGCTGGAAGCGGATGATCTTTGCCGGCCAGATAAGCCGTGCCTCTGATATCGCGAAGGGCTGAAATATCCTCCCCCTGAGCGAGACGATGGGTTAACTCGAGGATGGTGTTTTCCGCCATGCCGTAAATGAGCAGGTCGGCTTTGCTGTCGACCAGGATCGAGCGCCTGATCCGATCCGACCAGTAATCGTAGTGAGCCAGTCGCCGCAGACTGGCTTCAATGCCGCCGATCACCGTCGCAACACCTTTGAAGGCCCCCTTGACCGCAGCGGTATAGGCGATGGTGGCACGATCCGGGCGCAGTCCGGCTTTTCCGCCAGGTGAGTAGGCATCGTTAGAGCGGATTTTTTTAGCTGCGGTGTAATGGTTGACCATAGAATCCATGGCACCGGCGGAAATGGCAGCAAAGAGCCGTGGCCGCCCCATACGCTGAAGTTGCTCGGGCTGCTTGATGTCGGGCTGGGGTATCACGCCAACGCGGAAGTCGGCAGCTTCCAACACCCGTGCCAGCAGGGGAACCCCGAACGCCGGATGATCAACATAGGCATCGCCACTGATAAACAGCACATCAAGCTGCTCCCAGCCGCGCCTGGACATTTCCTCCCGGCAGGTTGGTAACGGCTGTGAATTGTAGTCTTGGGGGTGGATGATCATGGGGAGATTTTTACCTTTAAGCTGAGGTTGATGGTGTAACGAGTCGTTTTTGCCCGAGAATAAAATGACCCCTGGTCGATTTGCGTTAAGTTATTCTGGATTCTACTCTGCATGAACTGTGGATGTTACCACTTTTGTGATCATTGCTGTAGCCCCGCAAGCTGTCAGTATATTGTAGTTGCCAAGAGGCAGGGAGGTTGTAAGGATCTTAGATAACACAACAATGTGGGTGTTGGTGAGTAAAGATAATCTGCAGAAGGTCATTGTGAGAGAAACGATAGGTCAGCCAGCTAGTGTGAGCGACGTACGAATCGGTCTTGCTTGAGAACGCCGACCCTTGATTTCAGACGTTACCTGTTTGCCAATGGGCAATTTGCGTGCATACCGATTCGTTGGACGGACAGTGGCGAGTATAGTGAGAAAAAGCTGCGAACCCGCGCAACCGGAGAGCGCGCAGCCTTCAAGGTGTCATTCAATCAGCAGTTAGCAGTGCTGACAGTACCGATGGAAAATCCTTTACCGTATTGATTGTCGATATAGTTGACCTGGCGATCCCGGGTAAAGGGCAGGATCGATTCTTCAATCAGTAGATCAATGTCATTAACAGTGTGAAGCTGCAGGTCATTTTTCAGCTCATCCAGAGCCAACCCCAAGCGGGGGCCGCCTCAGCCAAAGCCTTCAAAAACAACCCGCAGGTATCTGTCGGGATGTTCCTGCATCAATTCCTTGATCTTGTCGCGAGCGAGATCGGTGATTTTCAGCATCATGCATCTCCTGGTGATGGTTATTGGTTCGTCGTCGATTCTGGATGCAAAGTGGGCACGCCACCTTGATGGTTACCCTCAGGTAAAACCGGTTCCGCTATTTGGACGACATGGACTGCCGGACCTGCTGAGTGCCGTACGTGATATCCTGCGTACGGCCGGGGTTGCACAGAGCGGGCAGGGGATATCGGCTAGCGGTTTTGATTGAATCTTTTCGGTAACTTTTTCACATTGGTGGCATTGGTATTCAAAGATCGGCATAACTCCTCCACATCTAAATATGCGGATAATAATATATACAGAACAGACAATTTGCAACATTTTTTTCTGTTACCGAAAGGTGATCATTCGATCATAGACTGGCGATCATTATAATATATACTAACGCTGTTTTACTTTATTCTTTACGAGGAGGTCATTATGACGGAAATACCTGTTTTGAGCCGTGTAGAGGATTATATCGGTTACATCACCCTCAATCGCCCCCAGGCCTTTAACACCTTTACCCCCGAATTTGCTGATCTGCTCGATCAGAGCTTGTGGGCGCTGGAGAAAAATGAAGAGGTTCGGGTCATTGTCGTTGAAGCGAAAGGGAAACACTTCAGCGTTGGTATTTCCCTTGAGGAGTTTCGTGGCAAGTCGCCCCTCGAAGCGCGGCGCTTTCTCCATCGGATCGATGCCTTTTATCACACCCTGAATCGCTTGAACAAACCAACCATTGCCGCTGTCCAGGGGTATGCAGCTGCCAATGGTGCCGGCCTCTCTTTTGCCTGTGATATGACGGTTGCGACCCAAAGTGCAGTATTCGGTACCACCGCCATCAATGTCGGACTGATCTGTCTTGGTCCGGCAGTGCCCCTGCTGCGCCTGGTCGGGCGTAAAAAAGCGCTGGAAATGATTCTCACTGGTGAGACCTTAAGTGCTACCGAAGCGCACCGCCTGGGGTTGGTCAATCGGGTTGTGGCTGACGATGCGCTGGCGGTCGAAACCCTGAAGCTGGCGCAGACCCTGACAGCTAAAAGTCCACTGGCTCTGCGTGCCGGTAAAGAAGGGTTGCGACGGTTGCAGGATGTGCCTTACCATCAGGCGTTGGAAAATATGGACGATCTTTTTGCCGCCCTGACCACTTGCAGTGATGCTGAAGAAGGGATTAGCGCCTTTCTGGAAAAGCGACCACCACAGTGGCAAGAATGTTGAATTTATAATGGTCATCTGGTCAGGTATGCTGGGAACGTCATCCATGACCGCTTGTTGTCGCCATCCATGGCGACAAACACCCCTGCCACAGGACCCAAAGGCCCTTCACAAGGATAGTGGTGAATAGTTACAAAAACAGTCGCCATCGTCTCACGGTTTCGACGTAGGTAAGTACGCCTTATTATTCAACCATGGCGCGCCTTGCATGTGGCGCTTTGAGCTTAGCCATCCAACCTGATGCTTTTGGCGCAAGTATCAAGGTTTGACAACAGGTAAATTTAGGCTACAGTTATATGACTTTTAATAAGCTTCCGATAACAGCAAACCCGGAGAGATCCGGGGACGCAAAGCCACGGGTCCCATGCGGACAGCCGGGTTGCCGAAGAGCCAGTGGTCGGGCCCACTTCGGGATGAAGCTGGGCTCTTTTTTTGCTGACCGTCGTAGCGGAAAAAGCGTGTATTGACGATGATCAGAGCTCGTGTCTAGATGTGATCTGATGATAAAAAGGTGAACGCAGGGTGCCCGGAAAAATAGTATTTAGTCGCTGTTCGGACGGGGTTGGATGATTGCAACCACTGGAGGTCGGCTTTGATGGACGCACCGCGAGAAAACATCTATCAGCAGCGTCGCGTATTGCGTCAAAAACGATCGCGATTTGCAAAATTCACTGCCGCCATTGGTCTGAGACCTCGTCTTTTATCCGCATTTTTTCTCGTCTCTTTGATCCCATTGATCCTTCTCTCTAGTGTTCAATACCATACTACCAAGCGCAATACCCTTGATTTGATTGAGGTAAGCATGGCCCAGCTGGTTGAAGGGCAGCAGCGGCACCTTAATCATGAATTGCAGCGTCTTTTGGAGCAATTGAAACTGGTGACCAGCCGGACCCAGCTGCGCACCAGCCTGAAGGCTTACAGTCAGACGCGGGATTCAGACCAGCTTGAGCTGTTGAACCGGATTTTGAACGATACTCTTTTATCAATGGAACATTTTGTCGGCATTTGGGTTCGTGATCCTGATGACGTTCTGGTGACGGGAGTTTTTGACAGGGATTCTGATGTTCTTCCTTCCTTGGTTCCGCCGGTGTTGAAAACAGCAGTGGAGCAATTACAGTTGCATTGGGGAGAAGGGGAACTTCCATACATCTGGGTAAGTGGCCCCCTTTATCGCGCCGATGAAAACATCGGCAGTCTTCATTTGCTGGTATCAATGGCAGACATATACGCTGTGCTTAAAGATTTCGGCTGCAAAGAGTTGGGCCGGAAAACCGCTCTGTTGCTGCCTGCTGCAAATCAGCAAGTAAAGGTTTTGGCCCCTGATTGTCCTGACCATTTTGAAGATCATCAGGGTTTTTACCATTTCCTGGAGTCGACAGATCTCTATAGCGCGGCCGTTAACCGGGGCGATCCGGTTACTGCCTACCACCGTGGACAGATAACGATGGTGCGCCAACTTAATCACGGCTTTGGTGATGTTTTTGTCCATGGTTCACCGACTTTTCTGGTGGATATCTTCTGGAGCCAGATACGCTATCTGGTGCTGATGACCCTGCTTTCGCTGGTTCTTGTCCTGTCAATGGCCTTTGCCTTGACCAAGATGATCGTGCGACCCGTCAGGGAACTGATCAAGGCAACAGCGATTATGCACTATGGTTCAACCGATGTGCGGATCAAGGAACGCTTCTGGGGTGAGTTTGCTGAGTTGACACGGTCTTTCAATCGTGCCATGCGGATGCTTTCACGCCGTACCCGGGAGTTGAACCGGGAAATTGAAGCACGGCGCCGATCACAGGAAAAACTGATTGACCTGGCCAATACCGATACCCTGACTGGTTTAATCAATCGCCGTTTTTTTATGGAAAAATTGCGCGAGACACTCAGCTCGCCGGGCCGAGAGCGTCAGCCCGCCGCTCTTTTATATCTGGATCTTGATGATTTCAAACCGATCAATGACCGGATGGGGCACGAAGCGGGAGATCTGGTGCTGCAGGTCGTAGCCGGACGGATCCGCCATCTGTTGCGTGAAGGAGACATAGCCGCCCGCCTGGGTGGTGATGAGTTTGCTCTGTTACTGATGAAGAGTACTAGCCACATCCTCGATCCAGACATGGTTGCGAAGCGGGTTGAAGAGCAGATAACCCTGCCGATGACCATCAAGGATCAGGTCATTAGCGTCGGCTGCAGTATTGGCGCGGTCAGGCTTTTTCCCGGTGATGTTCCCCAGGATGTGCTCAATCGGGCAGATCAGAAGATGTACCGGGTCAAGCATAAGAAGCGCGGCACAGTAGCTTCAATAATCTGAGCTTCCAATGGAAAGAACCGTTAAGCCGTTTGATGTCTGCGCAGCAAGGGTGGGATAATCGTAACAGAGACGAAGAATCAGTTGTCTACCGTCAACTCCAGGTGAATGAATCGCCAGTTTCATTGCCGCAGGCTGATGGCTGTCAAAGAAACAGCCTGTAGGCTGGATCATCTGTCTGCTCCAGATAGCGGTAGCCGATACGGTCAAGAAACTGCATCAGTTTGCTTTCATCCCCGTGCGGCAATTCCAGACCGATCAGCACGCGGCCAAATTCTCCCCCCTGGTTGCGGTAGTGAAACAGGGAAATATTCCAGTTGGTTCCCATATCGGCCAGAAAGCGGGTCAGGGCACCGGCGCGTTCCGGGAACCAGAAGCGGAACAGGCGCTCGCTGGTGGCGGTTGACGAGCGCCCGCCAACCATGTAACGCAAATGAGTTTTAGCCAATTCATTGGCGGTCAAATCGATAGTCGGGTAACCGCTTTGAGTGAGTTGGGTACAAAAGGCTTGACGCGCTTGCTCCCCCCCAACGGCAACGCCAAGGAACAAATGGGCTTGTTCGCGATCAGCAAGGCGATAGCTGAACTCGGTGATGCTGATCCCGACCAGCAGGTCACTACAGAAGTGGCGTAATGCTCCAGGTTCTTCCGGAATGGTGACGGCAAACAGAGATTCCAGTCCTTCACCGATCTGGGTGCGTTCCGAGACATAGCGCAGGCGCTCAAAGTTCATGTTGGCCCCGGAGTTGATGGCAACCAGGGTTTGTCCGGTGATCCCCTGGTGCTTGACATACTGTTTAAGACCGGCCATTGCCAGGGCGCCGGCAGGTTCAACGATGGAGCGACTGGCCTGGTAAACACTCTTGATAGCACTGCAGATCTCATCGGTTGAGACGCGAATAATATCATCGACATGTTTACGGCACAGGTCGAAGGTTTTTTTGCCGACCTGGCGCACCGCCACGCCATCGGCAAAAATGCCGACAGTCTCCAGGGTGACACGTCTGTCGGCGGCCAGAGACTGGAACATGGCGTCACTGTCGAGGGGTTCGACACCAATAATCCGGACCTGCGGTGCCAGCGCCTTGAAATAGGTAGCAATGCCGGCAATCAGGCCGCCACCGCCCACCGGCACAAAAATCGCGTCGAGCTTGCCGGCGCTCTGACGCAGGATTTCATCCGCTACGGTTCCCTGTCCGGCAATAATCAGTTCATCATCAAAAGGGTGGATAAAGGTCAGGTCACGCTGCTTCTGCAGCAGATCGCAATGGTCCGCGGCTTCGGAGTAGTTGTCGCCATGGAGAACAACCTCGGCACCGAGCCTTTTGACCGCGTCAATTTTTATTTTCGGGGTGGTTACCGGCATTACGATCAACGCCTTAATGCCGAGTTTTTTGGCGGAAAAGGCCACCCCTTGAGCATGATTGCCGGCCGAGGCACAGATAACGCCGCTGATCTGTTCGGTTTCGTAAAGGTGGGCAATCTTGTTGTAAGCACCACGAATTTTAAACGAAAAAACCGGCTGTAGATCTTCTCTTTTAATCAGTATCCGGTTATTCAGTTGCAGCGAGAGTTCTGTCGCATCTTCGAGAGGGGTTTCGATAGCCGCCTCGTAGACCCGCGAAGTAAGGATTTTGCGTATCATGTCTTGCATGGTGGTTGCTTCCTTTTAGCTATGGTGTTATTCGCTGCGCAGGTCGGCCGATTGGCCATCCCGTTCAATAAACATCTTCATGTATTGCAGCCGTTCATAATCTTTGGGGGTGTGGCTGGTATGGCGGCTCAGCTGTCCGCGAAATCCTGCTAGCGACCTATAGCCATTGTTTTCCATCCACTGCCGTAGCTCTTTTTCGATTACGCCCAGCTGACCTAACCCGTGCAGGTAAAGGGTCGAGCAGAGCTGCGTGACGCTGGCGCCGGCGAGCAGCGCTTTGATGACCCCGGCGCTATCGTGGATACCTGTCGTGGCACCAAAATCACAGTTGACGGTGCCGTAGAGCAGGGAAATCCAGCGCAATGTATCGGCCATATCATGGGGGGAACTGTAGGGCGAACCGTGGGTCAGTTGTTGCTTGTCAATATCGATATCAAAACGGTAAAAGCGATTGAAAAGAACCAAGGCATCAGCTCCTCTATGGATAAGCTTGCCGGGTTGACGATCCTTCCCCATCCAGCCAACGCTGTAGGCCGGTGCTTCGGCCTGGTTGCTGGTCAGGCGTTTGGCAACATGGGCAAAAGAGGTGAAGTAAGGACCGATTTTCAGCGCCACTGGAATGTTTGCCTGGTGTTTGACTTCACGCAGAATGCCTAGATAATCAGCGACAATGTGATCACAGGGAGGTGACGAATCGGTTGGCAGAATGCTGATATTGAGTTCGATGGCATCGGCTCCGGCTTCCTGGAGCTGACGGGCGTAGCCGGCCCACGAATCAGCACTGACGCAATTGAGGCTGGCAATAATGGGGATGGTCACCGCCTTTTTGGCTTCCCTGACCAGCTTGAGGTACTGCGAGGGGCCGAATGCAGTCCCGTAACTCTGCAAATACTGGAAGGCTTCGCCGTAGCCTGAGTATTCTTCAGCGTGAAGGCTTAAGGACGAAATTTCTCCCTTGATCTGCTCCTCGAACAGGGAGCGCAAAACCACGGCACCGGCACCGGCCTCGGCACATTGACGCACCCCGTCGAGGGTGCCGGTAAGACAGCAACTGGCGACAACCAGTGGATTTTTCAGGGAGAGCCCCATATAGTTAGTGGACAGGTCGATCATCGTCGCCTCCGTTGATCAGCGCCATTGTTGTTAGCCTTAATTGCGGCAGGCCTGTTTCTTTGTGTGTGTCAGTGTGGTTATACTAACGGCCTATGAAAAAAATCCATGTCTTCAGCTTTTATGAAGGATACCAGGCCGAGCTGCTGCGGGATATTCTCGCTCGCGAGGGGATAAACTGCGTTTTGCGCAATGTTCAGTTGACCGCCGCCGTCGGTGAGATTCCTTTTGTTGAGTGTTGTCCGGAACTCTGGGTTATAGATAATGAAGCCTGGCCTCGGGCAAAAATGTTTGTTGACGCCTGGTTTAAAAAAGACGCTGTTGCACCGTCATGGACCTGCCCGCAATGTCGGGAGGCCCTCGAAGGGCACTTCGGCGCCTGCTGGCGCTGTGGCACTATTCGCGCTGAAGGATAGATATTCTCCATCCGGCAGCCCTGGAAATCAACCGGCAAGTTTCTGTCCGCTAGATAACATATCGCTGAGGCGGTGAACAGGGTTGTCTGGTCTAAAGATCGACACAGGCTGTTCTTTTAGCGTTTGTAACTGTTCAGCACCGGATCTTCGGATCCTATGTCAAGGGACGCGATTGTTTCCCGTTGGGTCATCCATGACCGCTTGTTGTCGCCGTCCATGGCGACAAACACCCCTGCCACCGGAGCCCCGATCCTGCACAAGGATAGTGCTGAATAGTTACTAGCGTTTTTCGCTAAAGAGGATCAAAAGAAAGGAATAGACAGATGATACTCTCCGGCCGGGAAATCGACGCTCGCATGGGTCAGGATATTGTTATCCAACCCTACGATAAATCGCGTCTTAACCCCAACAGTTATAATCTGGCATTGCATGACGAGTTGCTGATTTACACGGAGAAGCAGCTCGATATGAAAAAGAACAATCCCTGGACCACCCTCACCATTCCGCCGGAAGGTTTTGTGCTGGAGCCGAACCGGCTGTATCTTGGTCGGACAGTGGAATATACTGAGACCCTCAATCTGGTGCCGATGCTGGAGGGGCGCTCATCAGTGGGGCGCCTGGGGTTGTTCGTTCACGTGACGGCAGGGTTTGGGGATGTTGGCTTTCGCGGCTTCTGGACCCTGGAAATGTTCAGCGTGCAGCCAATCCGAATTTATGCCGGAGTAGAGATATGCCAGATATATTACCACGCCCTGCAGGGGGAAAGTGATCCCTACAGCAGCGGTAAATATCAGGATAACCGGGGAATTCAACCGAGTCTGCTGTATTGCGACTATATCGATTAACTTGATTGTTCCATCATCTTTACAACGTGCATTTTAACTTTGGAGTTTTATGTCAACGCAATCGCCGCTAACTAACTATCTGAAGGATTATCGTTCTCCAGCCTATCTGGTTGAGCAGGTTGACCTCGATTTTTATCTGAACCCGACAGCGACCCAGGTCACCTCGATCCTTAAACTGCAACTGAACCATGATCGCAGCGGGGTCATTGAACCGCTGGTGCTGGACGGCGAAAATCTGCACTTGCTGGGAGTCAAGGTGGATGGTATTCCCCTGTCCCCGGTCGACTATCGGTGTGATGACGTCAGTCTGACGATTGTTGCCCCGCCTGCACGGTTCGTTCTGGAAGTTGTCACCCGTATTGATCCGCTCAACAACACGGCGCTGGAGGGACTTTATCAATCCAACGATATTTTCTGTACCCAGTGTGAGGCCGAAGGTTTTCGCAAGATCACTTATTATCCCGATCGCCCCGATGTCCTGGCACCTTTCCGGGTACGGATCGAAGGGGAGCGGACCGACTGTCCGGTGTTGCTGAGTAACGGCAATCTGTTGGACCAGGGGGTGCTGGATAACGGTCGCCACTTTGCACGTTGGGAAGACCCGTTTCCCAAGCCGAGCTATCTGTTCGCCCTGGTGGCCGGTAATCTGGTTTGTCTCGAAGATTATTACACCACCCTGTCCGGGCGGCAGGTGCTGTTGCAGATTTATGTGGAGGAGCGTAACCGCAACGACTGTGACTTTGCTATGGAGTCGCTGAAAAAATCGATGAAGTGGGAAGAGGATGTCTATGGGCTCGAGTACGATCTCGATCGCTACATGATCGTTGCCGTCGATGATTTCAATATGGGCGCGATGGAGAACAAGGGGCTTAATGTATTTAACTCAAAATACGTGCTTGCCCGACCGGAAATAGCAACCGATAGCGATTATCTGGGAATTGAAGCGGTTATCGCCCATGAATATTTCCACAACTGGACCGGTAACCGGGTCACCTGCCGTGACTGGTTCCAGCTGAGCTTAAAGGAGGGGTTGACGGTGCTGCGTGATCAGCAGTTTTCTGCTGATATGCAGTCTGCCGCAGTCAAGCGAATCGATGATGTCGCCTTGCTGCGCCAGTTTCAGTTCCCCGAAGACGCCGGACCGATGGCCCATCCGGTGCGGCCGGAATCCTACGTTGAAATAAATAACTTTTACACCACAACCATCTACAACAAGGGCGCTGAAGTCATCCGTATGATCGAGACTTTGCTCGGCCGCGAAAAGTTCATCGAAGGTGTACGCCTGTATCTGGCCCGCCATGACGGGCAGGCGGCGACCTGTGAAGATTTTGTCGCGGCCCTGGAGGAAGCCGGTCAGGTTGACCTGACCCAGTTCCGGCGCTGGTATACCCAGGCCGGCACCCCTGAAGTGCAGATTGCCGGCCGCTATGACCCTGACGCTCAAACCTTCACCCTCGACTGTCAGCAAAACTGTCCGCTGACCCCCGGGCAGCCCGAAAAGGAGCCGTTTCATCTGCCGCTGGTTGTCGGCTTGCTCGGCAGCACCGGCACGGATCTGCCGCTGCAGTTGGTCACGGATGAATCCCCCGCTGCCGGTAGTCGAGTTCTCGTGCTGAAACAGGCGCGCGAGCAATTCACTTTTGTTGGCGTTCAGGAACAACCGGTACTGTCGGTGCTGCGAGGCTTTTCCGCGCCGGTACGATTGAAAATGCAAGATCGGGCAGAAGATCTGGCTTTTCGCATGGCGTATGACCGCGATTCCTTCAATCGCTGGGAAGCCGGTCAGCAGCTGGCCGTTACCGAACTGCTGCAGCTCTACCGTCAGAAACAACAAACCGAGGTGTCTAGCGGGCTGAGCAAGGTGTTTGTTGATGCCTGGGGCGTTGCTTTGGCGGATAACACGGCTGATGAAAGCCTGCTGGCGCGCATGCTGCAATTGCCCAGTGAACAGTATCTGGCGGATCAGTTGACAGAGGTTGATCCGCAGTTGATCAGGGTGGTGCGTGAACAGGCCCTCCGCCAGTTACTGGCTGCCCATCGTGACCAACTGGCACGGCGTTATGCCAGCTATACCAGCACGGGAGACTATTCCCTTAGTCCGGTTGCGGTTGGTCGCCGCCGTCTTGCCCATGGCTGTCTGGCGCTGCTGATGCTGGAGCCACAGCAGGCGCAACTTGATCGTTGTTTGCGGCAATATCAGCAGGCCGATAACATGACCGATCGGCTGGCAGCCTTTACTGCCCTGGTAGATAACGATAACCCGCTGCGTGATCAGGTCAAGGAGGACTTCTATCGGCAGTGGAAACACTATCCATTGTTGCTCGATAAGTGGTTTTCTGTTCTGGCGTCGAGGCGTCACGAAAACACTTTTTTTGACATAGAGCGTTTGCTGCTGCACCCTGATTTTACCCTGAACAACCCTAATCGTGTGCGTGCACTGCTTGGTGCCTTTGCCCAGAATCTGACGGTTTTTCATCGCAGCGACGGCACTGGTTACCGCTTGCTCACCGAGCAGATCAGGCGTCTGGACAAGCGTAATCCACAGGTGGCGGCGCGTATGGCAACCCCCCTGACGCGTTGGCAACGCCTGGAGCCGAAGCGGCGTGCGCTGCTGCGCGAAGAGTTGGTGGCTTTGCAGCAGGGAAACCTGTCACGTGATTTATACGAAATCGTCAATAAAAGTCTGGCCTGAGACGGGAGTAATGAAAGCTGATGGATTATACAATTATTGGGTGTGGTGATATCGGTAAACGGGTTGCCGGAGAGTTGCTTGGTCAGGGACACAGGGTGCAGGCGACGGCCCATAAGGCCGATGGGGTAGCTCAACTCGCAGAAACAGGAGTTGTGCCGGTCGTTGCCAATTTCGATTATCGGGAGGACCTGCCGGTCCTGGCAGTCCATTGCCACCGGGTCTTTTATTTTATGCCACCGCAAGGAGGCGGAACCAGCGATGCGCGCATGGCAAACTTCTGTCGCATGCTGAGTTCCGATAACTGCCCGCAGCGGATTGTCTATGTGAGTACCAGTGGCGTTTATGGTGACTGCGGCGCTGAGCTGGTCACCGAGGAAACGCCGGTCAACCCGCAGACCAGCCGCGCCAAACGCCGCGTCAGTGCCGAAAACCAGTTGCGTGACAAAGCCGGAGAGTTGGGTTTTGACCTGATCATTCTGCGCGTGACCGGCATCTATGGTCCTGGTCGCCTGCCATTGGCACAACTGCATAAAGGGCATCAGGTGTTGCGCCCGGAGGACTCACCGGTTACCAATCGCATTCACAGCCTCGATCTGGTGCGTATCTGCCTGGTCGCTATGGAGCGTGGCGAGGCGGGGGACATTTTTAATGTCTGCGATGGTCAGCACAGTAGTATGAGTGAATATTTTACTGCGGTCGCTGATCTGTATAATCTTCCGCGACCACAGCAGTTAAGCTGGGACGAAGCGCAACAGATCATGAATCCCCTGACCCTGTCCTTTCTTCAAGAATCGCGGCGTATGACCAATCGCAAGATGCTGGGAAAGCTTGGCATCGAGCTGCTGTATCCGACCCTCGAGGAGGGGTTGACGGTCTGCCGCCTACTCGATGAGGAACAGGCTGCGGCAATAACGGTCACGTCGGAGTGATGGCTGGCGTTTTTGTGTTATTAACGTCAGTCAACGGTTGCTGGAAATCTTGTAGTGGGCTAAAGTGACAGTTCGAGCCGAGATCTTAAAGCTGACTTTTCACGTCGATTGATACCATCAAGGATAAAGGGAGCATATCTCATGAGTGAACCGGGAAAAACCAAGTTTCAGATCGATCTGCGCCGCCATTTGCGCGAAACTGGTGTTGAGGAGAACCTGATCCATCTTATTTGTGAGATTGCCGAAGCATCCAAATACATTATCCATTCCATTCGAACCGGTGATCTTGGTGTTGCCGGTACTTCCAATCTCTATGGTGAGAAGCAGCTGGCTCTGGACGTTCTGGCGGATCGGATCCTGCGCAAACGTCTTGATCATTCCGGGGTAGTCGCTAACATGATGTCGGAGGAAATGGATCAGATCATCCCCGTTTCCCCGGACTGGGAGGGTAAATATTCGGTTGCCTTTGACCCGCTGGATGGTTCTTCGTTGGTTGACGTCAACCTGGCGGTAGGGACCATTGTTGCCATTTTTCCCGGCTACGATCTAATGCGCCCCGGTCGCGAACAGGTGGCAGCAATGTATATCCTCTATGGTCCGCGCACGACCCTGGTTTACAGCGTTGGTGATGGCGTCTATGAATTCGGAATGAACAGTCTGATGGAGTACACCCTGTTGCGCGAGAACATCACCTTAAAGCCTGAAGGCAAGCTCTATTCTCCCGGTGGTTTGCGTAATCAGTACACCCCAGGGGTCGAGGCTTATGTTTCCGCCCTGGAGAAGCGTGGTGTAAAGTTGCGCTACAGTGGCGGTTTTGTGCCGGATATCAATCAGGTTCTGCTCAAAGGGGAGGGCATTTTTCTCTACCCCCATCTTAAGGACCTGCCGCGCGGCAAGCTGCGCCTGCTGTTCGAACTCAGTCCGATGGCGTATCTGATTGAGCAGGCCGGCGGAGCGGCTTCCGACGGCCACCAACCGATCCTTGATCTGGTGCCGAGCCATATCCACGAGCGCGCACCGGTCTTCATCGGTTGCAAGGAAGATGTCGCTCTGGCAGAGAAAACGCTGCGTAGCCACGAAGGGGGAATAGACGCTCCTGCACAAAAGGGGCGTACAGCGAAGACATCAGCATAATTGCTTGGCCGGGGTTTCCTTCTGGAGGCCCGTCGGGTTTAGCGCAAAGCTAACGGGGGGGAG
>NZ_JCBCBS010000047.1:0-19507 GCF_059864205.1 Pelovirga sp. | reverse complement strand
CCCACTCCCCACTCCCTACTCCCTACTCCCTACTCCCTACTCCCTACTCCCTACTCCCCACTCCCCACTCCCTATAACAACAGCAGTACCAGTAACAGCAGAATGAACATGACCCCGGCGACACTGAGCAGGCGCAACTGTTGCTCAGCATCCTGCAGTAGCAGCAACAGCGGCAGGTTTGGCCAGCGGGCAGAGCGGGGTAACTCTGGTGCTGATGGCCGTTTGACTCTGGCAGCAGCAGCACTCAGGTGGCGCAGCAATGACTCAAACAGCACATCCACATCCCTTGCAGGCAGCTCCCAGGGCCAGTTACGCAGGCGGAGCCAGGCCAGTAGAACAATAGCAGAGCCGCCGGCAACCGGCCACAGGCCATCAAACCATTTAGCGCTTATTGCAGGTGCTGATCCCGTCAGCAACTGCGGATAAATTCCCACCAGGATAACCGTCACAAGCAGCAGGCACCAACCGCTCCACATCCCTTTTGTGCCAACCTGCGTGGAATTCGCCGCTTGCTGCCATAACAAAAACAGCAGCCGCCCCATCAGCAGGGTGGTAGCGACCGCCGCCAGCCCCAGCAGGAGGATCAGCAGGGATTCACCAAGTAGGGATGATTGCCCAAGAAACGGCTTGAGTCCGGCTTTAGCCAGAGCACCGCTGGTCAAAGGGGCACCAGCCAACGCCAGGGCGGGAAGCAACAACCCGGCGCGGGTGACATAGCGCAGTCGGGTGGGTCCATTGAGCTGACCGATCATGCCAACGCCAAGGAACAGAGCGCCTTTGGCCAGGCCATGATGCAGGGCGTAGAAACCCACCGCCGGTGCCAGCACTGGCCACTGGTGGGGCGCCGCCAAGCCGATGCCAACGGCAAACAGAGGAAAGCCGATCTGGCTGATACTCGAGTAGGCCAACAGGGTTTTCGGCTGGTTTTGCAAAAGCCCCATCACCACCCCGAAAAAAACCATCAGTAATCCCAGACCCACCAGCGTGGCCGACCAGCCAGGCAGGGTCACAGAGCCTAAGGGGAAGAGGCGCAGCAGGCCGAGCAGGCCGGCCTTGATCATCCCTCCACTGAGTACGGCGCTGGCCGGAATCGGTGCCGCCGGATGGGCCAGGGGCAACCAGAAATGCAGGGGAACGACTCCCATTTTGATCCCCAGGGCGACGAGCAATAACCCGAGAATCAGGGGCATAGCGTCAGTATGGGCGAGGACGGCGGCGACATCACTCAGCAGCAGGGAATCAGCAACCCGTGCCGCCAGCAGCAAGGCGGCAAACAACAGCACTTCACCGATAATAACCAGCCATAGATAGATTCTGCCGGCACGCAGGGCAAAGGCGGTGCCGTCGTGAATAATCAGGCCATAGGCGGCAAAGCTCATCAGGGTGAAAAAGAGGTAAAAACTGATCATGTCCAGGGCCAGGGTTAGCCCCAGGTTGCCACTCATGCACAGCAGGAAAAAGATCCAGTAGCGTAACCGCTGCGGAGAGTTTTTTGTCGAGCCGGCAGCATAGAAACCCGCTGCCAGCCACAACAGGGCAGTCAACAACAGGAAAATGCGCCCGATATCATCGACCCCCAGCTGGGTGCCGATGAGCAGCCAGGGGATAGCAACCGGCGCTCCTGCTCCCGGTAATAATGCCAGCACCAGTCCGGGGGTAGCAGCCAGAGGTGCACCGAGAAAGGCGATGCGGCGTAACGCTGAACAGGTCAGGGCGCTGACCAGCAGCAGGGGCAGCAGCGGCACCGTCAGCAGAATGACAATGGTAACAGGCGCACTCATAGGCCGTACTCGCGCGCGGCAATCAATTCAACCCAGTACAGCGGGCTGCCGAAGCTGTGGGCGAGGAGGCCTAGCGCAACAACCAGGAAGGCGGTGATCAACGGCGGTGCCAGCAATGCCCAGGTGGTTTCACGGCCGCCGCGCAGGGTCGAGGGGGGCCAATTCTGGCGTGGTTGAACAAACCAGATACGATGCAGTACCGGTAGAAAGTAACAGCTATTGAGCAGAGTACTGCCGATCAGGACGAGAACGATCCAGGGTTGATCGGCCGCCAGACCACCAAGCCCCAGATACCATTTACTGATAAAGCCGGCCAGGGGCGGCAGACCGATCATCCCCAGGGCGCCGATGGTAAAGGCCGCCATAGTCCAGGGCATGCGGCGACCGACGCCGTCCATTTCATCAATTTTATGGATGTCGAGGGTTTCGGCCAGGTTGCCGGCGCAGAAAAACAGGGTGATTTTCATCACTCCCTGATGCACCAGATGCACCAACCCACCAATAGTGGCCAGAGGGGTTGCCATCGTCACTCCGAGGAGGATGTAGGACACCTGACTGACGGTGGAAAATGCCAAACGGCGCTTCAAGTCGTTTTGACTCAAGGCGCGGATGGAACCATAGATAACGGTAAATGCCGCCAGCAGCGCCAGGGGGAAGAGCAGGTTCAGTTCGACGCTGAAGTTGATACCGTAAATATCATGAATGACCCGGATAATCCCGAAAGCTCCGGCTTTGACGACGGCGACTGCGTGCAGCAGGGCACTGACCGGTGCCGGGGCGATCATGGCGCTGGGAAGCCAGATATGCAGCGGAACCAGTGCTGCTTTGACCCCCAGGGATAAAATCAGCAGGGCAAAAATGATGGTGAGGCTGCCGTACAGTGTCGGGTCGAGGGCTGAAACAACACCCCCTGGACGGAAATCGAGGGGGCCGGCAATGGCACGTAACCAGACCGTAGCAAAAAACAGCACCACGCCGCCGCCCAGGGTGTAGGCCAGATAGATACGTCCGGCGTGCAGAGCAGCCGGTGTACCGCGATGAACCACCAGGGGGTAAGTGGAAATGGTCAGCATTTCGTAAAAAACGACGAAGGTGACCATGTCGCCGGACAGGGCAATGCCGGTGGTGGCACTGACGCAGAGACTGAAGAAGCCGAAAAAGCGGCTGCGGTGGGGCGAGCCTTCGAGGTAGCCGATGGCATAGATGGTGGTCAGCAGCCAGAGAAATGCCGAGAGGGTCAAAAAGAGCAGGGAGAGAGCATCGGCGCGCAGCACCAGCTCCATGTCCGGCAGCAGTGGCAGGCGTAATTCCGCGTATTCTCGTTGGGCCACGTGCAAGAAAAGCACAGCGACAAGCAGCAACTTAACCCCTGCCCCGCCAAGGTTGAGGATGGTGCGCAGGCGCACGCTCTGTTCCGGCAGGGTAAAAATGATCAGGCCGGGGAGCAGCGAACTGGACAGAATAGCGAGCAGAATCAGATCGTTCATGGCCCGAACTCCACCAGCAGCGGAACACTGACCGGAGCCCCGATCAAGGCAATCTGCACCGGTGCATAAGCGATCAGGCCGAACACCAGGGCAATGACCGAGAGAGCCAGCGGCGGCCACTTCATTACCCAGGGGATGACCGGATAGCTGCTGCGTTTAACGTCAAGAAAGGCCCATCCCAGGACCCGGGCGATGTAGGCGGCGGCCAGCAGAGTGCCGCTGAGGATAATCGCTATATACCACCACTGACCGGTGGCCAGGGCGGCGTTGATGAATAACCACTTGGCAAAGAAGCCACCGCTCGGAGGCAGACCGATGATGGTGGCCGCCGCGAGGGTAAACACCACTACCTGTACGCCGATGGGGCCGCCGGCACCAGCGAGACGCGAAATCCGGTCGGAACCGGCGGTGTGGTGGATCGTCCCGGCCATCAGGAACATGGCCGCCTTACCGCAGGCATGGGTCATCATTAACAGTACACCGCCGACCCAGGCGCCGGCCATGGCTTCTCCACGGGCAAGGGGGAAGACCAGGAACAGGTAGCCGATCTGGGCGATCGTGGAATAGGCGATCAGCAGTTTCAGGCGTTCCTGGCGCAGCGCCATCAGCGATCCCCAGATAATCGCCACGCAACCGAGCAGGCCGAGTAGATGGCCGATAGCAAGGGTATCAAGGGCAGGGAAGACCTCAAACCACAGACGTAGCAGAACCACGTAGGCAGCCTTGACAACCAGGGCGGAAAGGACCGCGCTGACCGGCGCCGGTGCCATGGTATGGGCCTGGGGAAGCCAGAAATGCAGGGGAAAGAGGGCACTTTTGAGCACCAGTCCGGCAATCATCAGGGACATGGCGGCATGATTGAGACGGCTATCACTGATCGTCTCGCCCAGCAGGGTAATATCTAGCGTTGCATAGGTAGCGTAAAGAATGCCGACGCCGAGCAGATAGGCCAGAGAACCCAGCAGACCGATAAAGAGATAGCGCAGTGCCGCCGCCAGAGCAGCTTTCCCCCCTTCCAGCGCGATCAGGGCAACTGAAGCGAGGGTCACAAGTTCGAGGGTGACATAGAGATTAAACAGATCGCCGGAAACAAAGAGGGCGTTACATCCGCCCCACAAAAACAGCCATAAGGGCCAGAAATAATGAGTCCGGCTGAGATGATGCTGCCGTGGCGGGAAATAGCCCAGGGCATAGCAGCTGATAATAAAGCCGACCAGGGCGGTGACAGCGAGCATCACCAGGGCAAGGCCGTCAGTACGCAGCTCAATCCCCAGCGGGGTCGGCCAATTGCCGACGGTTAAGGGCTGGGCCGTGCTGAACACCGTAGCGGCGATGGCAGCAAGGGCGCAAAAAGGGAGAAACAAGGCGGTGGTCAGGCCGATCCAGCGTGCCTGGCCTGGGGCCAGAAAGGTGGCTACCGCTGCCCCCAGGGGGAGCAGGGTCATCCATACAAACCAATTCTGCTGGACAATCAGCTCAGTCAATGGACGACTCCTCATCGACCGCCAGGGTGGTGCAACCGGTGAGTTTATTGATTCGAACCGCAAGGACAATAGCTACGGCAGTAAAACACAGGGAGACGACGATGCCGGTCAGTACCATGGCCTGGGGTACCGGGTCGGCAACTCCGCTCTCGCCGCGCGCACCCATGGCAATAAACACCATAAAAACGCCGCTGCCCATGATGTTGGCGGCGAGGATTTTACGCAACAGGTGGCGACGTATCAGCAGCGCGTGCAGGCCGAGGGAGAACAGAATGATGCCGCTACCGGCGTAGAGCGATACAGTGTTCATCATCGCCTCCCGCTTGTTGAGGGGGCTTTTGCTGCAGGGGTTGATAGATCATCAGGAGGATGTCCACCGACCACGGTGGCAGCCAGCAGCGCGGCGATGGAGGCAGTGGCGACCAGCTCAATCAGCAGAATCAAACTACCGGCCAGGTGTTCCGGATACTGCAGGGGATAGCCGGAGTACAGCAGGGTAGCGCCGGCAATTAAAAGAAAAACACCGAAACCGATCGCCAGCAGCAGGCGCAACGACAGACCCTGCCAGCGTTGCGGGAGACTGTAGCCGACGAGGATCGCCAGCAGAATGCCGGCGCTGAGCAAAGCTCCGGACTGGAACGCGCCACCGGGAGCCTGATCCCCCTGCCACAACACAAATCCTGCGACAACAATCACCAGCGGTAGCAGCAGTCGGGCAAGTCCCATCAATTGTGGTGATATGTCTTCCTGGTGAAAGAGTGGACGTGCCTGATCGAGGGACCAGATAGTGATCAGCGCCAGCAACAGGACGCCTTTTTCCAGCAAGGTATCCCAGGCACGAAAGTTCAGCAGTACCGCCGTTACCCCATGGCCGCTACCGCTGACGTCGAGGAAGGCGTTGACCAGTCCCTGCCGGCCAGGGGTGGTACCGGCGAGTTGATGCACTTCAAGGAGCAGGATCAGGGAGATTGAGGGGATCATCACGCCGACCAGCACAGGTGCCGACAGACGCTGTAAAAAAGTGAGGGGGGCTCGGCTGAAGCGGCAGCGCTCAGTCGACCCCAGGCGTCCCAGGCCAACCAGCAGCAGGGCACCGGTAATGCCGGCGCCAATGGCTGCTTCGGCGAGAGCGACGTCGGGTGCCCCCAGACGTACCCAGGCCAGGGCAAGGAGAAGGCCGAAGGCGATAAACAGCACCACAGCGCGGAACAGATCGGTGCTGGCCAGCAGCAGCCAGGCCAGGCCGATCAGGATGAGCAGCAGAACCAGATCAAAGATCAGCGCCGGTTCCATGGTCAGCGCCGCCAGGGTTGGTGCCCGTCCTGCTGCGCCTTGCGCGCGATCAGGTGGGCGACAGTTGCGCCGGCAACCAACACCAGCAGCCAGGTCAGCAGCAGGCGGATAACGACCTGCCAGCTGTCGGCCTGAATCATCAGTGCCAGTACCACCAGGCCCAGACCAAGGTTATCGGCTTTGGTCAACGCATGCAGGCGGCAATAGAGATCGGGGAAGCGCAGCAATCCGAGGGTGCCGGCAAGAAAAAAAGGCAGGGAGCAGATCAGCAGTAATGTGGTGATCAGATCAGAAAGTAACATCGCGCTCCTTTGTTTTTAAGTCGCAAATCGGTAGCGGGTCGAGATGGTTCTAAATAGTCAGGTTTCCGTTGTCGTATCGATATCTTTACGCCGCACAAAGGTCACTGCGGCAACGGCGGCCAGCAGGGCGAAGATCAGGGCAACATCCCAGATGGCAGTGTTGCCGCCGGCCTGTCCGAGTAACAGCAGGATTGCCACCGCCGTGGTACCAAAAAGTTGCGCAGCCAGCATCCGGTCGGTAGCGGTCGGCCCGCGTAAAACCCGTACCAGGCCGATGGCGATGGTCAGCAGCAGGATCAGGGCCAGACTGATATAGAGTTCAATCATCGCCGCCCCGCAGCGAACATTTGAACAGAGCGGCAACCCGGGTTTCGAGTTGATCGAGTTGCGGATCGATCTTGTGATCAAGCAGGTGTACCTTGAGGGTCGTACCGTTGAGATCGGCAGACAGGGTGCCGGGGAGCAGGCTGACGCTGTTGAGAAAGAAAACCTGCGCCGGTCCGGGAGGAAGGTTCAGCGGAAAATCGATGATCTGCGGATCCAGGGGGAGTCTGGGGGAGTAGG
Organism: Pelovirga sp.; assembly: GCF_059864205.1. NCBI lineage: Bacteria > Pseudomonadati > Thermodesulfobacteriota > Desulfuromonadia > Geobacterales > Geobacteraceae > Pelovirga > Pelovirga sp. The sequence goes on along the minus strand of NZ_JCBCBS010000047.1, from coordinate 12,596 downwards.
CGCGGCGAGCGACATCGATGCCGCCGCGCAGCGACTGCAATAGAAAATAAGGGATAAATCGAAGCAGCCCGGCAAAAGATATGCGCCAGGGGTGTGTTTGTGGTGCTGCTTCCATGACCCACAGGGCCAGCGCGATGGTCGGCACTCCGATGATCCAGGAGGACGCCCGCCCACCAGTCAGCACCCACCAGAGGAACAGACAACCGCCAAGGCGCAGGATAAAACGAGACCAACGAAATGTTACTACAGACATCGTAATACCTATAAAATAATGGCACCAATCATATGCAGGCCACCAAGGCACCAAGATCTCCAAGAAAACCAAAAAATCGGTTTATTGTTTTAACTCAAAAGCAGCCGTTGCCTCTCTTGGTGTCCTTAGAGTCTTGGTGGCTGGTTACTGTTGTCTGAAAGCATATAGCAGTCAGATGCCGGAATCCAGCTCTCAGCCGAGAAAACGGCGCATCATTGCCAGGGCCGCACGACGCCCATCGGCGGCCGCGGTGACCACCAGGTCGGCACCACGAAAGCAATCACCGCCGGCATAGACCTTGGGGTGGCCGGTCAACCCACTGGCCGGATCAATCTCCATCTGGTCCCAGCGATTACACTTAACTCCCAGCTCCACCAGTTCTGCCACCGGGGAGACATCGAACCCGAGGGCAAGGATGACCACATCCGCCGAGACGGTGTGGGCGGTGTCGGGAATAATTTCGACGCGCTGACGGCCGTCGGTATCCTTTTCCGTCAACCGGGTCTGTTCGACCTCAATACAGAACTGACCATTTTTTTCGCGGCGAATTTCCCGTGGGCTGACGTTGAAATCAAAAATGGCCCCTTCCTCAACCGCATTATGAAATTCCTTGTGGCTGCCCGGCATGTTGGCTTCGTCACGGCGATAGAGGCAGGTGACCTCTTCGGCGCCGTCGCGCAGGGCGGTGCGCAGACAATCCATGGCGGTATCGCCACCGCCAATCACCGCTACCCGTTTGCCTTGCATAATAAAACGCGGATCGGCAACTTTTCCGAACAATTGCTTTTGTTTTTCAGTTAGATAGTCCATGGCCAGCATGACGTCCGACAGATCTTCGCCGGTAATACCGGCTCTGCGCCCCTGGGTGGCACCGATGCCGACGAATACCGCGTCATGATTGTCGATCAGTTGCGGGTAAGAGATTTGTTCGCCGATTCGTTGTCCCAGATGCAGTTGCAGTCCGGCCTGTTGCAGCAGATCAAAGCGCTGGGAGACAATTTTTTTATTGAGTTTGAAGCCGGGAATACCGTAGGTCAGCAGGCCGCCGGGATGTTCGGCCTGCTCGTACATGGAGACACGGATGCCGGCACGCAGCAGAAAATGGGCGCAGGACATGCCGGCCGGGCCGGAGCCGACAATTGCAACATGGGTTTTGTGGCGCAGACCGGGAAAGGGAAGCTTCATGCCGGCGGCAAAAGCCAGGTCGGTGATGGTGGCTTCAATGGCACCGATAGTGATGGCACCGTAGCCGTCATCCAGGGTGCAGGCGCCCTCACACAGATGCCCCTGAGGACAGATGCGCCCGAGAATTTCGGGAAACGGGGAACTCTCATTGGAGAGGCGAAAAGCGCGTTCGAGGTCGCGGTCGGCGATGGCTTCGAGCCATTGGGGAATGTAATTCTGCAACGGGCAGCCGATGGTTGCACAAAAAGGGTCACCACACTGAACACAGCGCTCCGACTGCTTGCGCACCATGCGACTGGTGAAAAAGCGGTAGATTTCATCAAAATTCTGCAGCCGCTGGGTAGCTTCGAATTTATCCGGCTCCTGGCGGCCGGTTTCAATAAAACTTTGCATAGATCAATCCCCTTCTTTCGGATTAAGCGGCGCCTTCATGTCCTTGGGGGTGACCATCCAGAAATAGGCCAGCTCCTCGCGGAAATTATCGAGTATCGCCTTGGCAACCGGGCTTGCCGTGCGGTTGAAATAACTGATGAGGATACTCTTTAAGTAGAGTCTCCCTTCATTGTCTTCATCAACATCGATGCGCCGCGCGACCACCAGCTGCTGATTAAGGCGATCAATGAAATTCTTGCTGCGGTCGTAGACAAAAGCGGCGCCGCCGGTCATGCCGGCACCGAAATTGATGCCGGTTTCTCCCAGCACGACAACGGTACCGCCGGTCATATATTCGCAGGCATGGTCGCCCGTCCCCTCAACCACCGCCAGTGCGCCGGAATTACGCACGGCAAAGCGTTCGCCGGCGGTGCCGGCAACAAAGAGCTTGCCGCCGGTGGCCCCGTAAAGGCAGGTGTTGCCTACCGCCGATGCGCCCGGCTGATAAACCTGAGGGGTAATGATAATGCGACCACCATGCATCCCTTTGCCGACGTAGTCATTGCCGACACCGTGAAGAAAAAGCGATATCCCTTCAGCAAGGAAGGCACCGAGGGACTGTCCGGCAACGCCCTTCAATCTGATCGTCAACGCTTCTTTGGGTAGCCCGGAATCGCCGTAAAAACGCGCAATCTCGCCACTGATCAGGGTGCCGAAGCTGCGGTTGACGTTGCTGATTTCGCGTTCGGCCACCACCTCGGCCTGAGGATTTTTGATGACCGGATAAATCTCCTTGAGCAACTCCTTTTCAAAGGCGTTGTCATCAAAGGGATGGTTGTCGCGGGTACGCACATTGACTCCGTCGACCTGACGCAAAACGTCTGAAAGGTCGAACTGACTCAATAACGGCGTATCGAGTTTTTCCAGCAGATCACTGCGGCCAATGATCTCTTCGAGGGAGCGGAAACCCAGCACTGCCAGGATCTCGCGCACGTCTTCAGCGACGTTTTCCAGGTAACTGATGACCTTCTCGACGGTGCCGATATAGTGGGCACGCAGGTTCTCATCCTGAGTAGCGATGCCGACGGTACAGCGATTGAGGTGACAGACGCGCAGCAGCTTGCAGCCGAGCAGAACCAGCAACGGCGTGCCGAAGCCGAAACTTTCGGCGCCGAGCATGGCGGCTTTGACGACATCGCGGCCGATTTTCATGCCACCGTCGGTCTGCAGGGAGACAGCCTCGCGCAGATTGTTGGCTTTCAGGCTGATGTGAGCCTCACTCAGGCCGAACTCCCAGGGGTTGCCGGCATGTTTGATGGAACTTAGTGGCGCGGCACCGGTACCGCCATCGTGGCCGGAAATGACAATCTTGTCGGCATAGGCTTTGGCTACGCCGGCGGCAATGGTGCCGACCCCTTCGGTAGAGACCAGTTTGACGCTGATTTTTGCCTGGGGGTTGACCTGTTTGAGGTCAAAAATCAGCTGCGCCAGATCCTCAATGGAGTAAATATCGTGGTGCGGCGGCGGAGAAATCAGGGTCACTCCGGGAACGGTGAAGCGCAGGCGTGCAATCAGGGGGCTGACCTTTTCGCCGGGCAACTGACCTCCCTCTCCAGGCTTGGCGCCCTGGGCGAGTTTGATCTGGATCTCTTCGGCGCTGCGCAGATAGCCGGGGGTGACGCCGAAACGTCCTGAAGCGATCTGCTTGATACGGCTGTTGCGGATGGTTTTGAAGCGCGCAGCGTCTTCCCCACCTTCGCCGCTGTTGGAATGACCACCCATACGATTCATCGCTTCAGCCAGGGCCTCGTGGGCCTCCGGCGACAGGGCACCTAAGGACATGGCGGCGGAGTCAAAACGACGGGTGATGGCGGCAATCGGTTCCACCTGCTCAATCGGCAGGGGCGAGTGAGGGCTTTTGAAGCCGAGGGCATCGCGCACATATCTGATGCCACGGTGGTCGATCATCGAGCGGAATTTCAAATATTCTTCGCGAGTACGATGTTCAGCAAAGCGATGCAGCTGGGTTACGTGCCAGGAGTTGAAATCGTGATATTCAAACCCCGGGTTGTCGCGATAGTAGCCGCCGATCTCAAGGGGGTAGATGGGAGTCATGTAGGTTTCGGCGAAGACCTTGCGATGCACCTTGTCAATGCGTTCCTCGATCTCCTGGAAGCCCAGGCCCGGCATCAGCAGGGGCGAGCCCTTGAAGCAGGCATCAACAACCTCGGTAGCCAGACCGATAATGTCAAACAGGGCGGCGTTACGGTAGCTCGAAACGGTGCTGATCCCCATTTTTGACATGATTTTAAGAATCCCCTGGTTCAGGGCCTGGTAGATGTTCTGCAATGCTTTACGCAGTTCCCGAGGCGGTTGGTTGCGTTTTTCTCCGATTTCGAGGGCGCTGGCATACAGCAGCCAGGGGTAGATGGCAATAGCACCGTAGCCGATCAGCACGGCCGCGGCATGGGGGTCGACCACTTCACCGGTCACCACCACCAGACTGACATGCTGACGCAACCGGGTTTTGAGCAGCTGACGGTTGATATAGCCAACGGCCATGGCCATCGGAATCAGCTTGTTATCCTTGCCAAGGACCCGGTCGTCAAGAATAACGATGCGGACACCGTCGTTGCTCACCGCATCCAGTACCTGCTCGGCCAGGTGCTGCAGGGCTTTTTGCAGATCAGTGCGGAAGTCGGTATGGAAAATCCGGTACTTGTAGCAGGCTTCGAAACGCGGCAGTTGCGGGTCACCAAAGGTCAGCAGGGAATGATAGATCTCGTAGGAAAGAAAGGGTGATACGCTTTTCAAGCGCATGGCGCGGCTTTTGGTTTCGATCAGCGGGTTGCCGATGCCGCCGAAGCCGATGGTGGTCGACATCACCGCTTTTTCACGCAAGGGGTCGATGGGCGGATTGGTGACCTGGGCGAATTTCTGCTTGAAAAAATCGCTGAAGTTACGCTGTTGATCGGAAAAAGCCGCCAGCGGCGTGTCGTCCCCCATGGAGCCGACCGGTTCCTTGCCGTCAGTCATCATCGGCCGGATGACCAGATCAACGACCTCCGCGGTGATATGGTGATACCGCTGAACGGTCTCAAGATCGGGGTAGCGGTAGTCCTTGTCGTCGCAGAACTGGCGACCGATAAATTCCTGCAGGTAGTAGGTGTGTTCGGTCAGCCACTGATTGTAAGGCTGGGACTCCATCAGATAGCGGTCGATATCGCGGGTGTAGAAGATCTGCCCGGAGTTCAGGTCGGCGGCAATCATCTGGCCACTTTGCAGCCGGCCACGCTCGCGGATCATCTCGGCCGGCGTGTCGATGACACCGTACTCGCTACTGATCAGCAGGCGATTATCAACGGTGATGATGTATTTTGCCGGGCGCAGACCGTTGCGATCGAGGATACAGCCGATGTAACGGCCATCGGTCAGGCTGATGGCGGCCGGGCCGTCCCAGGGCTCATAGGCGCCGGAGGTGTACTCATAAAAAGCGCGCAGTTTGGCCGGCATGTTGGCGACATTGTGACGTGCCGGCGGCACCAGGCCGCGGATGGCCTTGAAAAAATCGACGCCGTTGGCCAGTTTAAACTCAATCATGTTATCGAGGCTGGCGCTGTCACTGACCCCTTCTTCGAGCAATGGCATGATCCGTGCCATCTCATCCTCAGTAAAAACCGGACTGCGCGCATCACTGAACTTGTAGCGGGCCTTGAAGCGGTTGCCCTGGATCGAATTGATCTCGCCGTTGTGGGCAATCACGCGTAAGGGTTGAGCGAGCTTCCACTGGGGCAGGGTGTTGGTGGAAAAGCGCTGGTGAAAGAGGGCAAACGAAATTTCAAAGTCGGAATCCTGCAGATCGGGGAACAGGGTTTCGATGTAGGTCGGCATGACCAGCCCTTTGTAGCTGATCAGGGTGCGCGAAAAGCTGGTGATGTAAAAATGCGGATCAGCGACAAACTGTTTTTCTGCCTCCTTGCGCGTTAGATAGAGCAGAGCATCAAAGCGCTTGGTAGCAATCAGTGCCGCCGGTACGACAAAAATCTGGAAGATCTGTGGCAGCCGGCTTAATGCGTACTCGCCGAGGGCCTCGGTGTTGACCGGAACCTCGCGGGTAAAGAGGATCTGCAGGTCATTCTTGCTGCAGAACTTCTCGAACAGCGGCAGCTGCTTTTTCGCATCACGAGTAAATACCACCGCAACGGCAAACTGCTCCGGCAGAGAGATGTCCTGTTCTTCTGCTGCTTTACTGAGAAAGCCGACGGGCATGGAGCAGAGCAGACCGGAACCATCGCCGGTCTTGCCATCAGCAGCAATGGCACCACGATGCATCATGCGTTTTAGCGCTTTGATGGAATCTTTCAGGAGCTGATGGCTGGGTTGGTTGTCAATCTGGGCGAGCAAGCCAAAGCCACAGTTGTCACGAAATTTTTCTGCTGGATTCATAAAAAAAACCTGTCCTTTGCTGGGGTGATGCATGTCGCGTAGATGGTGCGCTGAGCTGTCGTTACTTGAATAATGGGTAAGGGCAAACATCTGATGCAAAAAGCGTGCACAATGTCTGGAAAGAAATAGCGGCCTGCAACCAATAGCAAGGTGCCGGATCAGCGCCATCGTTGCAGCTGTGATGTTGCTGAAACATTACGCAGTTTACTGCAGTGTGTGCTATAAAAAACAGCAATTTGAAAATTATCATATGTTTACTGCAAGAGGAGACACATTTATGAGTAAGTCTCAGCGGGTGTCGACGGGCTATGCCGAACTGGATGATATCCTTGATGGTTTGCGCATTGGCGACAATGTCGTGCTTAAGGTCGAGTCGATTGACGATTACCGCTATTTTGTTCAACCTTTTGTTGACCAGGCGCTGCGCGATGGCCGCACCATCAACTATATGCGTTTTGGTGATCATCTGCCGTTGCTGGCTGAAGCGCCCCAAGTTCAGGTCCATCAGATCGATCCCAAAGAGGGCTTTGAGCCCTTCGCCGGCCAGGTTTATCAGATCATTACTGACCAGGGGAAGGAGGCTTTCTATGTTTTTGATTGCCTTTCCGAGCTGCTGTCGGCCTGGGCCACCGATCACATGATCGGCAATTTTTTCCGTATCACCTGCCCTTATCTGTTCGATCTTGATACCGTCGCCTATTTTGCCCTGATCCGCAGCCGGCATGCCTTCCGCACGGTTGAACAGATCCGCAATACCACCCAGGTGTTGATCGATGTTTTCAGCCACGAAGATCACTTTCATCTTCAGCCCCTCAAGGTCTGGCAGCGACGTTCGCCGACCATGTTTCTGCCGCATCATAAGATCGGCGAGCGCTTTATTCCCTTGACCAACAGTTTTGAGTCGACCCGGCTCTACAAGTCATTGGCGGAGCGCACCGCCAACGGTGGTCGGCGCCAGATTGATCATTGGCACCGGCTGTTTATGGATGCGGAAGATCTCTGTCGCGACAATGGTTCCGGTTATGATCGTGACAGTATGGTGCGCCATCTTTGCCGCCATGTTCTTGCCCGCGAGGAGCGGATGCTGGCGTTAGCGCGTGAATATTTCAGCCTGCCCGATCTGCTCGATATCAAATCCCGCATCATCGGTACCGGCTTTATCGGCGGCAAGGCCGTCGGCATGCTTTTGGCTCATCATATTTTGCGCCGCGATGAGAGCTTTGACTGGGATCATCATCTGGAAAAGCACGATTCCTACTATGTCGGTTCCAACGTTTATTATTCCTACATCGTACACAATAATCTCTGGCCCCTGTTTATGCAGCAGAAAGCCGAAGCCGGTTATTTCAGCGTTGCTGCCGAACTGCGCGAGAAGATGCTCGCGGGCAGATTTCCGGAGGAAATCCGCGAGGAATTTCAGCAGATGCTCGAATATTACGGCCAGTATCCGATCATTGTGCGTTCCAGTTCATTGCTCGAAGACGGTTTCGGCAACGCCTTTGCGGGTAAATATGACAGTTTTTTCTGTGTCAACCAGGGCAGTCCGGAAGAGCGTCTGGAGGCGCTGGAAAATGCTGTCCGCAAGGTCTTTGCCAGTGCCATGAGTGAAGACGCCCTGAGCTACCGTTTGCAGCGGGGCCTTGATAAAAAAGACGAGCAGATGGCACTGCTGATCCAGCGCGTTTCCGGGTCTTATCGCAAGCATTACTACCTGCCGGAATTGGCGGGTGTCGGCGTGTCGTACAATACCTTTGTCTGGGACAAGGAGATGGATCCCCAGGCCGGTATGTTGCGTCTGGTGGTGGGGATGGGGACCCGCGCTGTTGACCGCTCCGAGGTTGACTATCCGCGCGTGGTCGCCCTTGACGCGCCGACCCGACGGCAGCATAAAGGCTTTGAGGATGTGCGCAAGTTCTCTCAGCACGATATTGACCTGCTCAACATCAACGACAACAGTTTGCAGACCCTGTCCCTGTATAATCTTGCGCAAGAGGATCTTGGTCTCCCCTGGGACATTTATGCCGTCCGCGACGAAGACACCATCCGGTTGCTGCAGGAACGTGGCCGCAAGGTTGCCAACGTCTGGATGCTGACCTTTGACGATTTCCTTGAGCAGAGCGATTTTGCCCCGTTGATGCAGCGGCTGCTCAAGACTATTGAACGGGCCTATGGCTATCCGGTTGATGTGGAGTTTACCGCTAACTTCACCGCCGATCGCACGGTTAAAATCGATGTCGTGCAGTGTCGCCCGCTTCAGACTCGCGGTGCTGAGTCGACCCTGGAGATCCCTCAGGACATTGCTGATGATAAGTTGCTGTTCCGCTCAACCGGCAATTTTATGGGCGGGAATGTCTCCCACGCGCTGGACTGGATTATCTGGATTGAGCCGGCGGAATACCTGCGTTTGCCGCTGTCGGAAAAATACGAGGTGGCGCGCCTGGTGGGGCGGCTTAATCGGCGGATTGCCGGTCGTGATCAAGGCGGACGCACCATGCTGATCGGGCCAGGGCGCTGGGGGACGACGACACCTTCCCTCGGTGTGCCGGTGTCCTTTTCGGAGATCAACAATTTGACCGCCCTGGTCGAGGTGGCGTTTCCTTCTGGTGGTCTGATGCCGGAGCTGTCTTTCGGCTCGCACTTTTTCCAGGATCTGGTCGAAGCTGATATCTTCTACCTGGCCCTGTTCCCGGAGCACCCGGGGTGTACCCTTAACCGTGCCTGGTTGCAGGATCGGCCCAACGCACTGGATGGGCTGATCCCCTCCAGCGGTCATTACAAGTCAGTGGTCAAGGTCTGCCGTGTGCCGGATACCGGCATACGCCTGATGGCCGACGTGGTATCGCAGGAACTGGTCTGTTTTGAGGGGGAGCAGGAGTAGGGAGAAGGGAGTGGGTAGTGGGGAGTGGGTAGTGGGGAGTGGGTAGTGGGGAGTGGGTAGTGGGTAGTGGGTAGTGGGTAGTGGGTAGATATGCAAAAAGCCCGGCGTTAAGGCCGGGCTTTTTGCAGTATTCTATATTCTGTCTTCCGACTTCTAAATTCTAAACCAGCCCCATGGCCAGCATGGCGCGGGCGACCTTGGTGAAGCCGGCAATGTTGGCACCTAATACATAGTTGCCTGGTGCGCCATATTCCTCTGCGGTTTCAAAACAATCGTTGTGAATGTTCTGCATGATGTCCTGTAGCCGATCCTCGGTGTGATCGAAGGTCCAGGAGTCGCGACAGGCATTCTGCTGCATTTCCAGCGCGCTGGTGGCAACCCCGCCGGCATTGGCGGCTTTGCCGGGGCCGTAAGCGGTGCCGGCCTCCTGGAAAACCTTGATGCCTTCCGGCGTGGTCGGCATGTTGGCTCCCTCGCCTACGGCGATACAGCCGTTTTTCACCAGGGTTCTAGCGTCCTTACCGTTAAGCTCGTTTTCGGTGGCGCAGGGCAAGGCAACCTGGCAAGGGATATCCCAGATGCTCCCTTTCTCAATGTGGCGTGCGTGCTTGTGGTAGCTAACGTAGTCCTTGATGCGGCGCCGTTCGATTTCCTTGAGCTGCTGAACCAATTCGAGGTCGATTCCATTTTCATCAACAATGTAGCCGTTGGAATCGGAGCAGGCAATCACCTTGCCGCCCAGTTGATGGACTTTTTCGATGGCATAGATAGCGACGTTGCCACTGCCGGAGACGACACAGGTTTTGCCGTCGAAGCTGTCCTTGCGCACCTTGAGCATTTCATCAACAAAGAAAACCACACCGTAGCCGGTGGCTTCGGTGCGGACCAGGGAACCGCCCCAGTTGAGCCCTTTGCCGGTCAGCACACCGGCTTCCCAGCGGTTGTTGAGGCGCTTGTACTGGCCGAACATGTAACCGACTTCACGGCCACCGACACCGATGTCACCAGCGGGAATATCGGTGTGTTCACCGATGTGACGCTGCAGCTCAGTCATAAAGCTCTGGCAGAAACGCATGATCTCGCCGTCGGTTTTGCCTTTGGGGTCAAAGTCGGAACCACCTTTGCCGCCGCCAATCGGCATGCCGGTCAGGGCGTTTTTGAAAATCTGCTCAAAACCGAGGAACTTGATAATCCCCAGATAGACTGAAGGGTGAAAGCGCAGACCGCCCTTGTAGGGACCGAGGGCGCTGTTGAACTGAACGCGAAAGCCGCGGTTGATCTGGACGCGGCCGTGGGTATCCATCCAGGGCACCCGGAAGATAATCTGCCGCTCCGGCTCGCAGATCCGCTCGATAATTTTGTGGTGGGCAAAAGCGGGGTTTTTGACCAGCACCGGTCCGAGGGATTCAAGGACCTCGCGCACGGCCTGATGGAATTCGACTTCACCGGGGTTACGGGATAGGACTTCCTGATAGATGGGTTCAATTTTTTCGTCGAGTTGTACCATCATTGTGTGTACCTCCTTGTATGAAATGATGACAGCAGCGGCACGTTAGCAGCATTGATCTTGCCGTTGGCGAAACAGGTCGGTAAGAAAACAATCTGTTTAGGGTCAGCAAGAATTGTGCCTAATGTTCGAGTGGTGGGCGGTCCGGTTGTGGCGTTTGCGGTTGTATCAGGCCGGACTCTGGGTCCGGGGAGTCTTTGTTGCCGGCGGTAAGGGTCCGGCCGTATCGGGTTGGTCGGGTATCGTCAGGTGTTGACCATTGACGATGCCCGATGCTTGGGTTGATTGAGTAGTTTGTTACTCTATATGAGTTTATTGTTGCTTTGTAGTATCGTTCTCATGTCTGGACTACAAAGGGCATTGTATCACCAACTGCCGGCAAGGTATAAAAAAATTGTATCTGTTCAGCGCCTGGTCGGTAAAAACATTTAAAAACAAATAAATACTAAACTGTCATGGACAAAAAAACCATCATTCGATATATTACCAATCAAGTTTTTTTTGTTGGTTTGCCGGCCGTACAGATGGGGAGATAGTCGATGAAGAATAGACGTTTCGTGTTGACTGTTTTTGTGGGGACATTATTGTTCCTGGCCGCGGGCTGCTCAACGGTTGAGGTCAAAGGTTATGCCGGGCAACAGCCCGAGTTCGATCTCTTTGACTACTTCATCGGTGAGACCAGAGGCTGGGGCATTGTCCAAAATCGCAAAGGGGAATTGCTGCGTCAGTTTGTCGTTGATATCAATGGCTATCTTAACGATGCGGGTGAGCTGGTGTTGGATGAGCAGTTTGTCTGGAGTGATGGTGAGCACAGCGAGCGTATCTGGACCATCGAGAGGACCGGCCCCCACGAATTTCGCGGGCGGGCAGCGGACGTTTTTGGTGCCGCTGAGGGGGCAGTTTATGGCAACGTACTGAACTGGAATTATCAGCTGAATCTTGAAGCGCGTGGCTCAACCTGGAAGGTACGTTTTGATGACTGGATGTTTTTACAGCCGGATGGTGTTTTGCTGAACCGCGCGACCATGTCCAAGTTCGGATTTGAGCTGGCACAAGTGACGATTGCTTTTCAGCCGGTTGAAAATGCAGGAGACGATGATGATGCGAATGATTAAAAGATGTCTGCCCGGTACCGGTTCAGGGATCCTGTGCCAAGGGGCGCTTTTCGCCCTCCATGGCCGCTTGAGTGTCGCCCTCCATGGCGACAGACACCCTTGTCACAGGACCCCCGAACCTGCGCCAAGGACTGAGGTGAATAGTTACTATAAAATTTTGCTGCTGTTGCCATTGTTTCTGCTGTTAGCGATGGCACAGGCTCATGCTGACCCTGCAGATGGTATGGTTGTTCGCGGTGAAGGCAATGTTCGCTATATGGGTTTCATTCGTGTCTATGACGCTGAGCTGCTGGCGCCGGCAGACGCGGTACTGAACGATGTGCTGCAGGCGCAGCGTTCTTTTTGTCTGCGTCTGACCTACAAGGTAGCGTTGACCGCGGAGAATTTTGTCACTGCCGCCGAAGAGATCCTGTTACGCCAATATTCCCAAAGCGCGCTTGCAAGCTACCGGACGCAGATTGACCGGCTCCATCAAGCCTATCGCGATGTTGCCAAGGGGGATCATTATCGACTTTGCTACGATGCCGCCAATCAGACCACCCGGCTGATCCTCAATGATGAGGTGCTGGTTAGTGTTATTTCTCCGGAGTTTGCTATTCTTTATGCCGGTATCTGGCTCGACGCCGAGCGACCGCTGGATACGGGATTACGTAACCGGTTGCTGGCTTCACTGACTGACGGGCGAGGGTAATGATGGCATTGGAACATTTTTTTAATACCTACCAGCGACTGAACCGCGACAACCTTGAGCTGCTTGACGAGATCTACAGTCCTGATGTGCGCTTCAGTGATCCGGCCCACAGTTTGAACGGGCTGGCGGCCCTGCGTGATTATTTTGCT
>NZ_JCBCBS010000206.1:0-29178 GCF_059864205.1 Pelovirga sp. | reverse complement strand
ATTGACTAACAAAAAAAGCCGGCACCTTTTTTGGCAGTGCCGGCTTTTTACTTCTTACTTCTGATGCTTTCGCAAAAAGTATCCGGTTAGCTGGCTAAGCAAAAAGCGCCAAATGCAAGACGCGCGTTTGTTGAGCAATGAGGCGTACTTACGTACGTCGAAGCAGCGAAATAAACGCAGCAACGCGGCAGTTGGTGAGTTTTTTCGACGCCATCACTTCTGTGCAAAAAACTCTTTTCAATAGCGGGCGTCAGCAAACTCAACCCAGCCGCCGGCAGCAACCAGCGCCTTATCAAAAGAGCTGATGTCAAAATCATACGTTAAGGTTTGACCACCGCCAGTAGCCGTCAATTTTTGCCCTTCCAGATCAACAACCACACTAAGCGGTGCAGTTGCGGACTGGGCAATCAAGGCATCAATGGCCGTTCTGGGCAGCTCAATGGCAAGCATACCGCAATTGAACATATTCTGGCGAAAGATCCGCGCGTAACTTTCGGCGATGATGGTATGGATGCCGTTCACCTCAAAGACCCAGGGCGCATGTTCACGCGAAGAGCCACAACCAAAATTCTCGCGCGAAATAACAACCCTGGCGCCGGCCAGTGCAGTGCCGCCAGGATCAAAACCTTCCAGCTTGAGATCTTCCAGCAGGTAGGGTTTGAGGGCTTCTTTGGTCACCTCGGTCAGGTATTTAGCCGGAATAATTTCATCGGTATTGATATCAGAGCGGTCCAGCACAATGGCGCGACCACCAAATTCTTTCTGCATCAGCTCATCTCCCGCAGGATTAAAGGGTTCTGGCGTCAGTGATAACACCGGTTATAGCTGTCGCTGCGGCCGTGGCGGGGCTCATCAGATGAACCATGCCACCCTTCCCCATGCGTCCGTTAAAGTTACGGTTGCTGGTAGAAGCACAGACCTCCCCTTCAGCCAGCACGCCGTTACTCATGCCCAGGCAGGCACCACAGGTCGGGTTGGTAACACAGAACCCGGCAGCCATAAACACCTGGATAATTCCTTCAGCCAGGGCATCGTTAAAAATTTTCGGGGTCGCCGGTGAGACGATACCGCGCACCGTCGCAGCGACCTGACGACCACGCAGCACGTCGGCGGCCTGACGCAAGTCCTCGATGCGCCCATTGGTACAGGTGCCGATATAGACCTGGTCTACCGGCGTTCCCTGCAACTGGCTCACCGGCTTGACGCAATCGGGCTTGTAACCGTAGGTTACCTGTGGCTCGAGGTTCGACACATCGATATCCACTACCTCGACATAACGGGCATCGTCATCGGAGCACCACTTGCTGAACTCCGCCAAAGCCTCTTCCTTGCCGGCATAGTCGTTCTGGATAAACGGCCAGAGATAATCGACCGTCACCTGATCCGGCATGCAGACCCCCGATGTGCCTCCGGCTTCAATTGCCATATTGCACAGGGTCATGCGCGCTTCCATACTCATCTGGTCGACCACCGCGCCACGGAATTCGATGACCTTATCCGTCGCCCCGTTAACCCCGAGACGGGAAATAACGTAGAGGATAACGTCCTTGGCAAAAACTCCGGCAGGTAACGCACCATCAAGATTAATCCGGATTGTCGCCGGTTCGCGAAATGCGCAAACCCCCTTGAGAATACCCACTTCAAGATCAGTGGTACCGACACCGGCAGCAAAAGCACCGAAAGCCCCGTGGGTGCAGGTGTGGCTATCCCCCATGATGACGGTATGCCCCGGATGGATGAAGCCCTTTTCCGGGAAGAGGGCATGGCAGACGCCATTGTGGCCGACATCAAAGAAATCGGGGATGTCATGACGCCGCGCCCAGTCGCGCAACATCTTGGCCTGGGTTGCGGTCTTGCTGTCCTTGGCCGGGGTGACATGATCGATTACCGCCTTGATCCTGGTGCGATCAAACACGCGATCCTTATCCCGCCAGACCAGATCAGCAATGGCGATTGGCGTGGTGATTTCATGACAGAGAACCCGGTCGATATTCAGAACCTTGGTGCCGGGAAACGGCTCGTCACGTAAATGACTGTCAAATATTTTTTCGGCTAACGTTTTACCCATGTACGCTCCTGTGACATCGTGACCGCTACGCCCTAGAGAGCGGGCTGAGTCCTTTTAGTGTGACTGGCAATTTTATTCAGTGCATTCAGATAGGCTTTGGCACTGGCAACAATAATATCGGGATGAGCCCCCTGCCCCAGCACGTCACGTCCGTCCGCGGTCTGCAGGCGCACGGTACATTCTCCTTGCGCATCGGTACCGCCGGTAATGGCACCGACAGAAAAACTCAAGAGCGGAGCGTTACTTTTGGTCAGTTTCTTGATCGCCTTGAAGGTTGCATCAACCGGCCCGTCACCCATGATCGCGGTCTTTTTCGGTTTACCATTGATTAACAGTTCTACCGTTGCCGTCGGTGCCGCAAAGGAGCCCGAACTCACATTCATCTGCTTTAGTACGAAGGTTTCCGGTACGCGCAATACTTCATCGGCAACAATGGCATCAAGATCCTCGTCAAAGATCTCCTTCTTCATGTCTGCAAGGGTTTTAAAGCGCACAAACGCCTTTTCAATTTCTTCACGGGTCAGATCATATCCCAACTGCTTGAGGCGATCGATGAAAGCATGGCGACCTGAGTGTTTGCCAAGTACCAGTTTGTTCTGATTCAAACCAACCGACTCCGGTGTCATGATTTCATAGGTCGATTTTTCCATCAACACGCCATGCTGATGAATACCGGCCTCGTGGGCGAAAGCATTGGCACCGACAATCGCCTTGTTAGGCTGAACCAGAATACCGGTAATATTGGACAAAAGTTTACTGGTTGGGGTGAGCTGTTCAGTGGTCACATCAGTATAATAGGGCAGAATATCCTGCCGGGTTTTCAGGGTCATGACGACCTCTTCCAGCGAACAGTTGCCGGCGCGCTCCCCAATCCCGTTGATGGTACACTCAACCTGGCGTGCACCGGCCTGCACAGCGGCGAGGGAGTTGGCGACCGCCAGCCCAAGATCGTTGTGGCAGTGAACTGAGATAATCGCATCATCAATATTATCGACGTGCTCTTTTAAATAACGAATGATTTCCGAATATTCGGAAGGAATAGTGTAACCAACGGTATCGGGAATATTCACAGTGGTCGCACCGGCCTCGATCACTGCCTTGATAACCTTGGCAAGGAACGGCAGGCGGGTACGCACTGCATCCTCCGCCGAAAATTCGACATTGGGGGTGTAACCGGCAGCGCGCCTGACGGCAGCAACGGCAGCATCAAGAACCTGCTGCTCACTCATCTTGAGCTTGTATTGCATATGAATGTCGCTGGTCGCAATAAAGGTATGAATCCGTCCTCTGTCGCCGGCATATTTCAGCGCCTCCCAGGCGCGAT
Organism: Pelovirga sp.; assembly: GCF_059864205.1. Lineage (NCBI taxonomy): Bacteria > Pseudomonadati > Thermodesulfobacteriota > Desulfuromonadia > Geobacterales > Geobacteraceae > Pelovirga > Pelovirga sp. The sequence continues at coordinate 25,786 of NZ_JCBCBS010000206.1, read as the reverse complement.
CGATATCCATATTGTTGGACCGTGCCAGCCCGGCAACCTGGGCTTTTTTGACCGTCTGGGCGACCTTTCTCACTGCCTCAAAATCACCGTCAGAAGCAATTGGAAAGCCCGCTTCCATGACATCAACATTGAGCCTTTCCAACTGTTGGGCAATACGGATTTTTTCTTCAATGTTCATGCTTGCGCCAGGGGACTGTTCACCATCGCGCAAGGTGGTATCGAAAATAATAATTCTATCTGTCTGTGCCATTATGTGCTCCTTGTCAGCATCGATCCTGCAGATATCTGCGGGATGGTTCATTTTTGTTTTTTTTCTGCATAAAAAACCCTATCAGTACTAGCTCACCCAGGTCCGATTCCACGCCGGAACCACCTCCTTTTTCGATGATACAGCAGATATAAAAAAAGCCCTCGCCCCGTGTCTGACAGGGGCGAGAGCTAACAAGCTTCGCGGTACCACCCTGATTCGTCTGTCGCTGCTGCTTGACAGACCTTGTTTCCCCTTTACGCAGGGTCACGGCGGAAACTACTGATCGTTCATCTCCACAGCTCCAAGGCGAGTTCAGCGCTTTTCCGTGCCGGTTCTCAGCACCACCGGCTCTCACGAACGGATGCGACGCCTACTACTCCTCTTCATCGCTTTTACCATTATTTATATAATTTCCTGATTCAACCTAAAAGCCAATGTCAAGTCAAGAAATATTATAAACCGGTACTGACTTTAGCGGTTTTTTCTCCACCATGTCAAGACTCAGGAGGCAAAGAGTCCTGCTGGTGCTTGTTGCGCCGGGAAAAATAATAACTGACCGGACCGGATGCAAGGTAGACCATGCCGATCAAAAACAGCATCACTTCCGGTTTCGCAACGATCAAAATCATCAGCATGATGGACAGCACCAGCATGCGAAACGGCTGGCGTTTGAACAGTTCCGGATCCTTGAAGGAAATATAGGGGACATTACTGACCATGAGAAAAGCCAGTAAAAACACCAGCAGCACCATCGACACCATACGGATCGTGCCGGTTCCACCAAGTTGGTAAAACAACAGCACGCAGGTCGCCACAATACAGGCTGCCGCCGGAATCGGCAGACCAACGAAGCGCCGCGATTCGACCGTGGTCACCTGCACATTAAAACGCGCCAGACGTAAGGCGCCACAGATCACGAAAAGGAATGCTGCCAACCACCCCAACTTGCCATAGGGACGCAAAGCCCAGTCGTAAAGCAGAACCGCCGGTGCAACGCCAAAAGAGATGACATCAGCCAGAGAATCGAGTTCCACGCCAAACTTGCTGGTGGTTCCGGTCAGACGCGCCACCTTGCCATCAAGACCATCAAAGACCGCCGCCAGCAGGATAAACCAGGCGGCTTTGTTGTAATTGCCATCAATGGTTGAGATGATAACAAAGAAACCGGCAAAAATCCCTGCCGCAGTAATCAGGTTCGGCAGTAGATAAACACCCTTGCGCAGATTCTCGCGCTTTTCACTTCGTACTTTTTCTATTTCCATCAGTTAAACCGTCCTAAAATGGTTTCTCCGGCCACCGTCCGCTCACCTAAGGTAATACTGACGTCGATAGTGCCGGGCAGATACAGGTCCACCCGTGAACCGAAACGGATCAGACCATAACGGGCACCGCGTTCAAGCACATCACCAATAACCGGATAAGTGATAATGCGCCGCGCAACCAAGCCGGCAATCTGTACAAACAGAATCTGCGCACCGGCCTGGGTTTCCAGAAGAATTCCGGACTGCTCGTTACTATCGCTGGCCTTATCGTAGGATGCGTTGACGAATTCCCCCTTATTGTAAAACATGTCAACAACCTTGCCCGCGCAAGGAGCCCGGTTGATATGAACATCAAAAACCGACATAAAGATACTGACCTTGGTGACACGAGCATTAAAAAACCGCTCTTCATCGACCTCGCCGACAAAAATCACCTTGCCGTCAGCCGGAGCAATCAACAATCCCTCTTCCTTCGGCACTACGCGCGCCGGATCCCTGAAAAAATAGGCGGTAAAGAGGGTCAAAAACAGCAGTATTAACGTGACGAAGGTCCAACCCAGCAGGGCAAAGACAAGGGTCACAAAGCCGAACAATGCAATAAAGGGATAACCTTCGCGAGCGATAAACTGATCTGATGTGTACATGATACTCCCTGCAAATGATAGATTTTTTGGTTGTTGTTAGCCGCTGACACCCTTGGCACCACGACCAATGACAACCGGCCCGGAGCGCACGACCTCCTTGATTCCCATGGGGCGTAACAGCTCCAATATACCATTGATCTTACCGGGCGCACCGGTAATTTCGATGGTGTAGGTTTTAGGGGTGACATCAATGACCTTGGCACGGAAGATATCGACGATCCGCAACGCTTCGGCACGGCTTTCCGCTTCCGTCGCTACCTTGACCAGTGCCAGCTCCCTGGCAATAAAGTCTTTACTGGTAAAATCGACAACCTTGATGGTTGAAATCAGTTTATTGAGCTGCTTGGTAATCTGCTCGAGAACCCGGTCATCACCTGTGGTAACAATGGTCATGCGCGAGGTATCGGGCTCAAGGGTCGGGGCAACGGAAAGACTCTCGATATTGAATCCCCGCCCCGAGAACAGCCCCGATATTCGTGAAAGTACCCCGAATTCATTTTCAACCAGCACAGAAATTGTGTGTTTCATTCTCGTTCATTCTCCTCTGATGCGTTAAATCACATGTATCTGTTCAGCACCAGGTCGGGAATCCTATGTCAAGGGACGCGATTGTTTCCCGTTGGGTCATCCATGACCGCTTGTTGTCGCCGTCCATGGCGACAAACACCCTTGCCACAGGATCCAAAGGCCCTGCGCGAAGGATATCTGCTGAATAGTTACAATCACATCATCAACAAAGTGAATCAGGACGCCAGCACCATCTCGTGGATTGCCTTGCCGGCGGGCACCATCGGCAGGACATTTTCATCCCGTGAGATATTGAAATTCATCAACACCGGCCCGGGGGTGGCAAATGCTTCTTGAATCACCGCTTCCACCTCATCTACCCGACTGGTATTGAAGCCAATCGCACCATAAGCCTCAGCCAGTTTGACAAAGTCAATCGGCAGTTCCAGAACCGTCTGGCTGTAGCGTTTTTCGAAAAACATCTGCTGCCACTGGCGTACCATTCCCAGATAGTTGTTGTTGAGTATCACGATCTTAACCGGCAACTGGTACTGTACCAGCGTCGCCAGTTCCTGGGAATTCATCTGAAAAGAACCATCGCCGGAAATGTCAATGACCTGACGCTCAGGAAAGGCCACCTGGGCACCAAGAGCTGCCGGCAGGCCAAACCCCATGGTTCCAAGGCCACCGGAAGTCAAAAAGGTACGGGGCTGACTGAAACTGAAAAATTGCGCCGTCCACATCTGGTGTTGACCAACTTCCGTGGCAATAATCGCATCGTCGTTGGAAAGTTCGCGTAGTTTCTGAATCACATACTGAGGCTTGATCACCGTGTCAGAAGGTTGATAGGCTATGGGGTGACGTTCGCGCCATGCGGCGATGCGCGACTGCCATTCCAGCAATTGCTCACGGAATACCCCAAGCTGCTCGGTCTTCTGGTCGAAAGAGGCTTTCAATTTTGTCAAAACATCGAGCAGATCGCCAACAATCGGCAAATCAACAGCAACATTTTTCTTGATCGAGGTCGGATCAATATCAACATGAATAATGCTGGCCTTCTCGGCAAAACTGTCGATACGACCAGTCACCCGATCATCAAAGCGTGAGCCGATGGCAATGAGCAGATCGCACTCAGTAACCGACATGTTGGCGCAGAAGGTTCCATGCATCCCCAGCATGCCAAGGGCCAACGGGTGGCGCTGGGGAAACGCCGACATGGCCATGAGGGTTGTGGCAACCGGAATCTGGGTCAATTCAGCCAGCGCCAGCAGTTCGGCATTGGCACCGGACAGATTAATACCACCGCCGACATACAGAACTGGACGACGCGCCTGCAGGATCATTTTAGCGGCTTTTTCAATCTGCCGGAAATTTCCCGAAGTGGTGGGTTTGTAGCCACGCAGTTCAACCTTATCCGGATAGTTGAACTCCAGCGTAGCCACCTGAATATCCTTGGGAAGATCTATCAATACCGGCCCGGGACGACCGGTGCGGGCGATATAAAAAGCTTCTTTCACGGTTCTGGCAAGATCACGGATATGCTTGACGAGAAAATTATGCTTGGTACAGGGACGGGTAATCCCGCAAATATCGGCTTCCTGAAAAGCATCGTTGCCGATCAACGGGGTGGGTACCTGACCGGTGATAATAACCAGGGGAATGGAGTCCATGTAGGCGGTGGCGATCCCGGTCACCGTATTGGTCGCACCGGGTCCACTGGTGGCAATAACAACACCCACTCGTCCGGTACAACGGGCATAGCCGTCAGCGGCATGCACGGCTGCCTGCTCATGACGGGTAAGAATATGATTGATCGATGAATCGTAAAGGTCGTCATAAATATTGATGACCGCACCCCCGGGATAGCCAAAAACGGTATTCACACCCTCACATTTTAACGACTCGAGCAAGATCTGCGACCCGGTCAGTTTCATTGTTGTCTCTCCTCGGCGGCACATCAGTAAAATAAAACTGTCTCATCAAAAACAGCAAAAAAAAATAATCATTTCCCGGATATTCACTTCCCTCAAGCTATTGACTGGGGCTCATAAGACAGCACCACTGAGCCACTGAGAAGTTCATAAAAAACCAGGTTTTCTCTGCTCTGTGCCTCTAGTGAGCAAAGAGAACGGGTGGTTAAAAGGTTTTTGCCTTTATTGGAGACAAGCGCATAACCAAAAATCAATTTCAGTCGGCGTTGCAGACGGCGCCGGTTGACGCGTTGGTAACAACTTTGGCATAGCGTGCCAACCACCCCGTCTTGATTTTTGGTTCCGGTGCCTGCCATTCACTGTAGCGCTGCTCCAACTCGGCAGGCGAAACCTCAAGGTGCAGGGAACGGGCAGGGATATCGAGCACGATGGTATCACCATCACGCACCAGGGCAATGGGTCCCCCCTGGGCCGCCTCCGGTGAAATATGGCCGATACAGGGGCCGCGGGTACCGCCGGAGAAGCGACCATCGGTGATCAGAGCAACACTGTCGCCGAGCCCTAATCCCATGAGAGTCGCTGTTGGGGCAAGCATTTCACGCATTCCCGGCCCGCCCTTGGGCCCTTCATAGCGAATCACGACAACATCACCGGCGACAATCTCACCAGCCAGCAACGCTGCCATGGCGTCCTCTTCTGAATCGTAGCAACGGGCACGACCGCTAAACTTCATCATTTTGTCCGACACCCCGGACTGTTTGACAATCGCCCCCTGCGGCGCCAGGTTACCTTTTAGGACCGCCAGCCCCCCCTCCGGACGAATCGGAGAAGATACGGGATGCACGACATCCTCGTCAACTGTTGCCACCGCAGCGATCAACTCATGAATGCTCGGCCCAAGCAAGGTAGGATTATCGCTGATCTGCTCACGCAACTGATAAAGCACGGCGAGGACACCCCCAGCCGTGTCGAGATCTTCCATAAAATTGGGCCCACCAGGGTTCATATGGGCTAACTGCGGGGTGGTTTTACCCAACGCGTCAAATAACTCAAGCGGTAGCGGAATCTTTGCCTCATGAGCAATGGCGAGCAGATGCAGAACCGTATTGCTCGAACCACCAAGGGCCAGGTCAACCCGGATCGCATTTTCAAAGGCGGCGCGGGTAAGAATCTGCCGCGGAGTAATCTGATCGCGCACCAGACCGACAATGCGCTCACCTGAAGCAAAAGCAATACGCCGCTTCAACGATGATACGGCACTGGCCGTACCACAGCGGGGCAGGCTCATGCCGAGGGTTTCGGTCAGCACCGCCATGGTATTGGCAGTAAACATCCCTTGACAGGAACCGGCGGTCGGGCAGGCACTCTCTTCACACTCAAAGAGCTGTTTTTCATCAATAATCCCGGCTTTGTATTGCCCCATCGCCTCAAAGGTATCGGTAACAAAGGAAAACCGCCGGCCGTTGCGACCGGCACCGGTCAGGGAGGGACCGGCGGTAACGACAATACAAGGGATGTCGAGGCGTGCAGCAGCCATCAGCATCCCGGGGGTAATTTTGTCGCAGTTGGTCAACAGCACCAGACCATCGAGACGATGGGCTTCGGCGATCGACTCAACCATGTCGGCAATTAATTCGCGCGTCGGCAAGGAATAGTGCATCCCTTTATGCCCCATGGCAATGCCGTCGCAGACTCCGGGAATCCCGAAAATAAAAGAAAAGCCACCACCGCTATGGATCCCCTTTTCAATGAAACGCTCGAGGTCGCGCATCCCGGTATGGCCGGGAATCAGGTCGGTAAAGGATGAAGCGATGCCGATAAAAGGTCGATCCATCTGTTCAGTTGGCACACCGGTACTTTTCAACAATGCGCGATGGGGAGTACGTTCAAATCCCTTGGTAATGGCATCACTTCTTTTGGTCATTTTTTCACCTGTTTTTATGGTCAAAGACAAAAGGTTAAAACTACTATTTATTGAATTGTCATCCTTAAATACAGCAAAGGGTTTAAGCGCTCGCTTAAACCCTTTGCTGTATCAACATAAACCGTACTCTGGAGGCAAAATCAAACGGTAACGGACTGAACGATGGACTCCATTTCATCCTTGCCGATAAGCTTCAGTTTTTTTACCTTGTTTTTTTCGATTTCATCATCTGCAGAAAGGAAGGAGCGTTTTTCGAATTCCTGGAGTTGTTTTTCAAGTAAGATGTGGTTTTCGTAGAGCATACGGAACCTTGGATTGTTATCGATAAGGTTCTGCAAAAGGTTTTGATCAATATCCATAGGAACCTCCACATTGTTGACGTTTATGGGCTTTTGACCTGTCTGAAATTAACCAGATCAGTTGTAAAAAGTCAACACCTAACCCGGCGCTAACCAACATTGTTGCCCTGTTTGTTCAGTTCGGCATCCGACGGTCTGATGTAAGTCGGCACGACCTCTCCGGGTTGCCGGGTCAAACCGTTGCGATAATCCAGCAAAGCCAGGGCAGCAACCCTGGAAGCCTGGATCGGATAACAGCAGGCAGGTGCGATATGTAGCTGTGCATAGCCATGGTGCAAAAGCAGATCAGGATATGCGCCGACCCCATCACCAACCAGGCAGACATCACCCTGCAGCTCAGCCAGAACCCTGTCGGGCGCCATCACCCGGGCTTGATTCAGGGGGCGTGGAAACCCACCCTGCAGCTGAAACTGCTGGGTATAGACTTCCTTTTTTCTGGCATCAATAAACACGCACACCGGCAGGGACAACAGCGGCAGATTCATCGCCACCGCCGCCAGGGATGACACGCTGACCACCGGCAAACTGAGCACCTGGGCCAACCCCTTGATGGTCGCCACGCCGATGCGCAGGCCGGTAAAAGCGCCGGGTCCCGTCACCACGGCAAGCAGATCCAGATCTGCTAAAGTCCAGCCTGCTGTTTTAAGTAGACTGTCGATCTGCGCCAACAGGCTCTGGCTGTGGGTAATGCGCAGATTCAGGGCAGATTCGGCTACCAGCATTTCGGCTTGACACAGAGCAACACTGCTGACTTGCGACGAGGTATCCAGTGCCAGAATCCGCGGATGGTCAACCCTCATCAGATCAACCCCAGAGGCGGATGATGTCGTTGTAAAACGCCAACACCATCAGCAGCAGCAGCATCGCCAGCCCAACCTGCTGCGCCATCTCACGGGCACGCAAGGAAACCGGACGGCGCGTAATCAACTCGTAAAGATAAAAGAGGATGTGGCCACCATCGAGGATCGGAATGGGTAGCAGGTTCAATATCCCCAATTGAATGGAAATAAATGCCAGCACCGTTAAAATAGCGGCGATATCGGTCTGGGCCGCCTGGCCGGCAACCTGGACTACAGTGATAGGTCCACCAATATTTTTTGCCGAGACATTCCCGGTGAAGAGTTTTTGAATAAACACAATAGTTAATTCAATCAGCTCCCGGGTCTTTGCTGCTCCTTCACGAAAAGCAGCAATCGGCCCAAAACGCTTCAATTCGAGTTCGTGCAGCGGCGCAACCCCCAGTAGATAATCACCATCGGTTTCACGCTGTTCCGGGATCATGACAACAGAGAACTCACGGCCATCACGTTCAATCAGGACATCAACCGGGGCCCCTTGCGTTTGTTGAACGAGTGCCCGCAGATCGTACCAGGAATGCACGGCTTGACCATCAATCCGCAGGATGTGATCGCCGATTTGCATTCCCGCCTGGTCGGCTGCCATGCCCGGCGCCGTACCACCGATACGGGCGGCCAGATATGGCATCAGCCCCAGCCCCTGCATCCCTTCCAGACTGTTATTGTTGGCCGGCACCAGCAACTGTATCTGGCGACCATCACGGTCAACGTCAAACAACAGCGGAGAGCCTGCCTCACTGACAAAACGCAGGTTAGCGGCATTCCAATGCTCGATGGGCGTGCGATTAACAGCACTCAGGCAGTCACCAGGCATAAAACCGCCACGCTCGGCATCGGAATCCGGCAGGACATAACCGATACAGGCCGGTTGTTCAACATAGGTCGGCATCTGTACGCCGATCATAAAAGAAACCGGCAGGATCAGTAGCGGCAACAGCAGATTCATCAAGGGACCGGCGCCGACAATCGCCAAGCGTCGTGACACCGGCTTGTTGGCGAAGGATCTGTCCGTATCACCAGCTGCCTCGGAGCTCACTTCCCCTTCTTCACCCGACCCCTCACCCAGCATCTGTACATAACCACCCAGAGGCACCACGCAGATCAGGTATTGCGTTTCGCCATAGCGATACGACACCAGTTTGGGTCCAAAACCGATGGAAAACTTGAGCACCTTGACCCCACAGATTTTGGCGACGGCAAAATGACCAAGCTCATGGACAAAAACCAAAAAACCGAGCATCAAAATGCCGGCAACAACGGTTGTCATGTCAAACCTCCAGCAATAAATTCCCGGGCACGCACACGTGCCCACCGGTCCGCCTGCAATACCCGTTCGACGGTGGTAACCGCTTCCGGAACATGGCAGGCCATCACCCGCTCAATCAGCTCAGGGATGCCGGAAAAAGGGATCTGCTCGTTGAGAAACGCCGCTACAGCGACTTCGTTGGCCGCATTCATCACCGCCGGTAATGTTCCTCCTGACTCGAGGGCCTGATAGGCTAACGCAAGGCAAGGAAAGCGTTGTAAATCCGGTGAAGAAAAGGTCAGCTTGCCGATCTGACACAGATCAAGGCCGGGCTGATTCAAAGGGAGTCGCTGCGGCCAGGACAGGGCATAGGCAATGGGTGTTTTCATATCCGGCACACCAAGCTGGGCGACCACCGAGCCATCGACGTATTCTACCATGGAATGAACAATGCTTTCCGGATGGATATGAACATTGATCTGCGCTGCCGGCACGTCGAACAGCCAGTGCGCTTCAATAACTTCCAGACCTTTATTCATTAGGGTGGCAGAATCGATGGTGATTTTTTTGCCCATACTCCAGTTGGGATGAGCCAGGGCTGCAGTCGGGGTAATGTGACTGAACTCTGCGGCCGGCAACTCACGAAACGGACCACCGGAAGCGGTTAAAATCAGACGGCGAATATCGCCGTGGCGGTGACCGGCCAGGGCCTGAAAAATCGCCGAGTGTTCACTGTCCACCGGCAACAAGTTCACACCCTGTAACCCGGCTTCTTCGATGATCAGATCACCAGCCATCACCAGGGTTTCCTTGTTAGCCAGGGCGATATCTTTCCCGGCCTGTAATGCCGCCATGGTGGGCACCAATCCGGCGGCACCCACCACAGCAGCAACCACCATATCAGCCTCAGCCAGGGTGGCGCACTGAATCATTCCTTCGACACCACAGCAGACTTCAATGTTCAGGTCATTCAGACGCTCCCTGACGCTTTTGGCATCCTGGTCATTGATTACTGACACCACCGCGGGCAGAAACTTTCTCGCCTGCGTGCAGAGCAGATCAAGATTGGCACCCGCCGTCAACGCGACAATCTGGTACGCGTCAGGAAATTCTTCAACAATCTGCAAGGTACTGACCCCAATGGACCCGGTCGAACCCAGAACAACAAGCTTTTTCATCCCTCTCCCTTAACCAGCGAAGCATCCGCGGGCAACATAATAAACCAGCGGAAAAGCAAACAGCAGACTATCGAGGCGGTCGAGCATCCCTCCGTGGCCGGGGATCATATTCCCCGAATCCTTCACCTCACAGGCCCTTTTGAGCATCGACTCAAACAGATCACCGATCTGACCTACAATACCTAACAGGAAACCGACGGCGACAACCGGCCAGAAGCCAATGGCTGAAAAAAACACGAATTTTGCTATCAAGGCCCCCAACACCGCGCCGAAAACGCCGCCAACGGCTCCTTCAATGCTTTTGTTGGGGCTGATCAGGGGATAGAGCTTGCGCTTACCGACACGGCTGCCAACGACATAAGCGCTGGTGTCGCAGCACATGATAACGACCAGGGTAAGAAATATCCACTGTCGCCCGTCATCGAGCACGCGCAACGGTACCAGATGCCCCATCAGCAGGGCGATGTAGATAAGGCCCAGACAGATCCAGCCGAAATGGTGATGAACTCGGACGAGGGTTCCTGGACGCAGCAGAAAAAACAGGGCCAGAACCAAAAAAACCACTACCAGGTAGACAGGCAGCAATGCCGGTTGCTGGAAAAAAAACAGGGGGACGACGCCGGCACCAGCCGCTGCGGCAAACCACTGGATAAAAATCTGCTCCTGCTTCATCCCCATCCGATTGAATTCAACCAGCGCCAGAAAGACAGTCAGGGTAACAAAGAGGGTAAAAAATGCCGGTGAGGCGAAACCAAGCAGCAGGATCAACAGTGGCAGCGCAACGGCGGCAGTAATCAGACGTTGTTTAATGATCGGTCTCCTTTACCAAGGCATTATTTGCCTTAGAACTGCAGTTGTTCGTCGGTCAAGCCGAAGCGGCGCCGGCGCTGACAGTAATCGTCAAACGCTTTATTCAGTTCTTCAAGATTGAAGTCCGGCCACAACACGTCGGTGAAATAAAGTTCCGTATAGGCAGCCTGCCACAGTAGAAAATTACTGATCCGCATTTCACCGCTGGTTCTGATCATCAGATCTGCCGGCGGCATGTCAGCGAGGTCGAGACAGGCGGCAAAAGTCTCCGCGTTCAGCCCGTCAGGATCCAGACTACCAGCTTGAACCTGAATAATAATGCGCCTGACCGCCCGCAGAATTTCATCGCGGCCGCCATACGACAGGGCAAGGACCAGGGTCAGTCCCTGACCGGCAGATGTTACCCGCACTGCCTCGGCAAGTGCTTGCTGCACCCCTTGCGTCATGCGCGAAAGATCACCAATAACCCGCAGACGAATACCATTGTCGAGCATTTTCTGCCGCTGTGAAGTCAGATATTCGAGAAGCAACAGCATCAACGCATCGACTTCCTGGCGGGGGCGTCCCCAGTTTTCGGAACTGAAGGCGAACAGGCTCAAATAGTCCACACCTTTGCGAGCACAGGCATCGACCACCTCAGTCACTGCATCCACCCCCTGCTGATGACCGGCAATCCGCGGCAATCCACGCTGTCGTGCCCAGCGCCCATTGCCGTCCATAATGATGGCGACATGGGCGGGGACGTTGTTAGTTTCAGCTTCTGATGTGCTCTGTATCATTTAGGCTGGATTCCCCACCGTTTTTTAACTTCACCAGACAAAATACCATGTCTGCCCAGAGAGCGACAACTCAACTTGCCCTCAGGAACAGAATAAACTGCCTGCTGCCAAAAAAAAAGAGCGTTAAAAACGCTCTTTGCAACAGCTTATCAGAAACCGATCATTCAACAATTGCGCTGATCGGACAGGAATTGACACAGGCACGACATTCATTACATTCATCAGTAATTTTGAAAATCTCCCCGGATTCAACAATAGCACCCACCGGGCACTCTTCGACGCAGGTACCGCAACCGATACAGTCTTCAGTAATCCGTAAAGCCATCACGTCTCTCCTTCGGCGTAAGAGAACAGCCATCATCAGATTTCCAACAACTCCCGCTCTTTGGTCTGCAACACCACATCGATGTTGCTGATGTATTCATCGGTTAACTGCTGAATATCTTTTTCACCGCGTTTCTGCTCGTCTTCGGTGATCTCTTTTTCCTTTTCCAGCATTTTCAGATTGTCATTGGCATCACGCCGCGCACTGCGTACCGATATCCGGGCATCTTCCGCCATACGTTTGATCAGTTTGACCATTTCCAGACGCCGTTCTTCCGTCAACGCCGGCACGGGCAAGCGGATCAACTGTCCATCAGAAGAAGGGGTCAGGCCGATATCGGCCTTGAAAAGCGCCTTTTCGATGGCCGGCAGCAAGTTTTTCTCCCAAGGCTGAACGGTAATCAATCGCGCTTCCGGCGTCGACAGGGTGGCTACCTGACTTAACGGCGTCGAAACTCCATAATACTCAACCTTGACATCATCCAGCAACGCCGTGCTGGCCCGACCGGTACGCACCTTGGTCATCTCTTTTTTCAGGGCTTTGATCGCCTTATCCATGCCACTGCGTGCTTCACTGAGGACCTCATCAATCATGGCTGTCACCTCCTCTGACAATAGTGCCGATCCGCTCACCGAGAACGACCTTTTTGATGTTGTCGCGGCACGTCATGTCAAAAATGATCATCGGAAGATTGTTGTCCATACACAGGGATGTCGCCGTCGCGTCCATCACCTGTAAACCCTTCTGCAACACTTCCAGATAGGTCAGGGTCGGCAGCTTGATCGCGTTTTTATCCTTATTTGGATCCGCTGAATAAATGCCGTCGACCTTGGTCGCCTTGAGGATCACCTCGGCATGAATTTCCATGGCGCGCAGGCTGGCAGCGGTATCGGTGGTAAAATACGGATTGCCGGTACCGGCACTGAAAATGACAACACGCCCTTTTTCCAGATGCCTGACTGCCCGGCGCCGAATATAGGGTTCAGCAATCTGCTGCATATCGATCGCTGACTGAACCCGTGTATCAACCCCCTGTTTTTCCAGGGCATCCTGCATGGCCAGGCTGTTCATCACTGTGGCGAGCATTCCCATGTAATCGGCACTGGCGCGATCCATCCCCTTGGAAGATGCTGCCACCCCACGGAAAATATTGCCGCCGCCAATCACCAGGGCGACCTCAACACCGAGATCAACCACCTCTTTGATTTCGGCAGCAATGCCGTTAATAACCGCCGGATCGATACCGTAACCCTGCTCCCCGGCCAGTGCTTCACCACTGAGTTTTAACAGTATTCTTTTGTATTTGATGGTTGCCACAAGAGGCTCCTGTTGTTAATTCACTCCTACTTACTCATTGCTGCAACTTCAGCAGCGAAATCGTCGACCTTTTTTTCTATTCCCTCACCCAGCTGGAAACGCACGTAGCTACCCAGAACAACCGGAGTGCCAAGTTCCTTGGCGCAGGCGTCAACAACCTTTTGGATAGTCTGATCGGGGTCGATAACAAATGCCTGTTCAATCAGACAAACATCGCCAAAAAATTTATTGATCTGGCCGGCAATAATTTTTTCAACAATATTCTCCGGCTTGCCACTCTCCATCGCTTTAACCCGCATAATTTCTTTTTCTTTTTCGACAATCTCGGCAGGAACCTCGTCACGCTTGAGGTATTGCGGAGAGGCCGCCGCGACATGCATCGCAATCTGCTTACCGAGCTCGCTGACCCGCTCAACCGTTGCGGTGGTTTTCAGCTCCACCAGCACGCCAATCTTGCCGGCACCGTGGACATATGAAGTCACTACGCCTTCACCGGCATCAATCCGGGCGAAGCGGCGAATGCTCATGTTTTCTCCAATGGTCGCGATCTGATGGGTCAACTCTTCAGCCACGGTACGACCGGTACCTGGGTAGGCAATGGCGTTGAGAGCATCGGCATCGGCAAGCGGATTTGCCAGAACGATGGCCCGCACTCCATTGACAAATTCCTGAAACGCTTCGTTTTTTGCAACAAAGTCAGTTTCAGCATTGATCTCAACGATCGCACCGACAGCGCCTTTTGACTCGGCGGCGACGATCCCCTCGGAAGCAACGCGACCCGACTTTTTGGCGGCCGCAGAAAGTCCCTTCTTGCGAAGAAAGTCGATGGCCTCTTCCATGTTGCCGGCGGTTTCGGTCAATGCCTTCTTGCAATCCATCATTCCTGCCCCGGTTGCCTTGCGCAACTCGGAAACCATTGCTGCTGTAACGCTCACTGTTTCCTCCTATTTTTTAAGCAGGTTTGGTCAACCTGCAATGGATGTCAGGACCAAAAGAACGGCCGGACCTGTCAGCCCGGCCGCTGGGCCTTCGATAATGATTTTTAAATGGCAATTACTCTGTCACCGTCGGCGCGGCCACTTCTACTGCTGCAGCGGCCACGACTTTTTCAGATACCTCTTCAGCAGCGACAAACTCATCCTTGCCCTCAGCCAGGGTCTGCTTTTTAACTTTTTGCCGCTCGGCCCCCTCAACGCAGGACTCAGCGATAAGGTTGGCGAACAGTCGGATGGCACGGATGGCATCATCGTTGCCGGGGATAATATAATCGATATTGTCCGGGTCGCAATTGGTATCGACAACAGCAACAACCGGAATACCAAGCTTCTTGGCTTCCTGCACGGCAATTGCTTCCTTTTTTGGGTCAATAACAAAGATAGCGCCGGGAAGTTTGTTCATGTGCTTGATACCACCGAGGTTTTTCTCGAGCTTTTCACGCTCACGATCAAGCTGCAGGGCTTCTTTTTTGGTGTATTGATCGAGGGTACCATCAGCTGCCATGGCCTCAATTTTTTTGAGCCGATCGATACTTGCCTTGATGGTAGTGAAGTTGGTCAACATCCCGCCCAGCCAGCGATTGTTGACAAAGTACTGACCGGAACGCAGCGACTCTTCCTTGATAGTGTCCTGAGCCTGCTTCTTGGTGCCGACAAACAGAACCTTGTCACCAGCAGCAACGGTATCCTGAATGAACTGACAGGCGGTGCGGAAATAGCGTACCGTCTTTTGCAGGTCGATAATATAGATCCCGTTACGAGCACCAAAAATGTAGGGCTTCATCTTCGGGTTCCAGCGTTTAGTCTGGTGGCCGAAATGGACACCGGCTTCGAGCATTTGTTTCATGGAAATTTGTGCCATTTTCTTTTCTCCTTAAAGTCTGGTTTTTTAATCCTCCGTCCCGATCTGCTTCAGCAGGGCCCCAAACCCAAGGGACCACCCTGTCTGAATCACGAGACGTGCGTATTTGGACAAGTGCAGTTATATAGCACTTCAGCCCTGACGCAGGCAAGAAAAAACAAGAGCGACCACAAACACGTTTTTGTTGCCCGAACAGACGGATTAAATCATCAATATACTACGCCAAAGCTTTTGGTGTATTTACACAAGCCCGGCACTGTAATAACATCTGCGGCCATGTCACAACAACGAATCCATCGATATATCCTGCGCGAAATCAGCGTCCCCACCATGATGAGCCTGCTGATTTTCACCTTCGTCGTTTTCCTCGGGCGTATTCCGCGGCTAACCGAGATGATCATCAGCAAAGGGGTCCCGGTTCTGGACATCATTGCCCTGTTTGCCTTGCTGATGCCAACGTTTTTGAGCGTCACGGTCCCCCTGTCCTTTCTCCTGGGGATCCTTCTTGCCTTTGGTCGTCTTTCAGCAGACAGCGAATATATCGCTCTGAAAGCTTCAGGTATCAGTCTCTATTCGATGGTCAAACCGGTCGCTTTTCTTGCCCTGTTTTTTACCCTCTTGACCGCAACCATTACCCTCCTGATTGAACCGGCCAGCAAAAGCGCCTTGCGCGCTAAAATCTTTGAGATTGCTTCAACCAGCCTCAATGTCGGCGTCAAGCCCGGGGTCTTCAACGATGACATACCCGGCATCGTGCTCTACGCCCAGGGGGTAGACGAACGCCAGGGGATCATGCGTGATATTTTTATCTCTGATGAACGCAACGACTCAGCACCGACAACCATCACCGCCCGTGAAGGGCTTTTTATCAGTAATCCTGACAGTCTGATGCTGACCCTGCGGCTACGCAATGGCGAAATCCACCGACAACCCGGCAGCGCCGATCAAGACACCTATCAAACCATCAGCTTTAATAATTACGATATCAACCTCGATTTTTCCGAGCAGCTCAGCCAGGGGCAGCGTAGCCGCTCCCGGGGTGAGTTAGCCTGGACCGAATTGCATCAGGCGATTCAGGAAACAGCCCCCGGCAAACTGCGCTATCGACTTGAGGCGGAGCTACATGAGCGCATCGTCATTGCTTTTGCGCCACTGGTACTGATTTTGATTGGCATCCCTCTTGGTCTGCAATCGCAACGCTCCGGCAAGGGCGCAGGATTTGCTCTGGCGCTGGTGGTTTTTCTGGTCTATTACGTGCTCCTGAGTTTTGCCGGCACCCTGGCTGACAAAGGAATACTACCTGCCGCCCTCATTTTGTGGCTACCCAATCTGGTGTTTCTTGCCGGCGGTTCCTTCTTCCTCTACCGCGCGGCGGGCGAACGTCCGGTGCAGATTCATCTGCAGTTATGGAGCAAACTATCAGGTCTGCTGGTACGGCGCCCTGGAGGCCAACAATGAGCATTGTCAGTCGCTTGGTTCTGACCAATTTTTTCAGGATCCTGAGTCTTTGTTGTGGCGCCTTTATAGGCATCTATCTATTGGTTGATTTTTTTGAAAAAGTCGATCGCTTCATCGATTACGGTGCCGGGATCAACGATTATCTCACCTATCTGGGACACAGTATCCCTTTTATTTTTGTGCAAATCCTCCCCCTGGCGATCCTGACCAGTATGGTCCTTACCCTGGGCGGTCTTGGCCGGACCAATGAGATGACGGCCCTGCGCGCTTGCGGCATCAGCTTGGCGCGCATTATCCGTCCGCTGCTGGTCATCATTGTGCTGCTGTGCTGCTTGCAGCTGTTGGTGCACGAATATCTGGTACCCTGGAACATGCGTGTTTTAAGTGAACTCGTAGATATCAAACTGCGCGGTCGTGAACAGATCCGTCTGACCCACAGTAAAATCTGGTATCGCAGCGACAACAAAATCATCAATATTGATCTGGTACAAAGCCGCGAACAAAAATTAAGAGGAGTAACCATCTTTGAAATCGATGACGGGGCGACCATCGTTCGGCGAATCGATGCCGGCGAAGCGCAACTCCAGGATCAGCAATGGCTGGCACCAATTGTGCTGGAACGCTCCTTCGATCCGCAATCCGGCATCTTGCAGCACACCAGACGCCTGGAAAACCACCCCCTGGCCATAGACCACCTGATCGATGATTTTACCCGGGTGGAAAACTTAAACGCCGAACTTGGCGCGCGTCAATTAGCACAACTGGCGGCGCGACTGGAACAGCAAGGCTATGATGCCTCCCGCCAGCGCGTTGACCTGCAGGCGCGCCTCGCTACACCTTTTACCGGTCTGGTTATGGGATTGCTGGGGATCCCATTTGCCCTGCAACCTGGTCGTCAGAGCAATATGGCCCTGGGGGTTGGCTTGAGTCTAGCCATCGGTGCCGCCTACTTCATCATCCAATCCGCTGTCATCTCCTTTGGCTATGCCGGTGCACTACCACCACTGGTCGCCGCCTGGACGGCCAACCTGATTTTCACCATGCTGGCCATCTGGCTTTTCCTCGGCGTCAAACAATAAAAAACGGCAGACCCACATATCGGGACTGCCGTTCTTCAGCGTGCGGTTGGAGCTATCCAAAAACTCTGAGCTCTAGTTGTCAAGCTTCTGATTCGAACACCAGAGGTTTTTCGCAAGGCCGGGAAAATCAAGCATTTGAACGGAGGCACAGAGCTCTACGCAGCACAATCAAATGCGTAGATTAACGCCGGGATTGCGCAAAAAAGCGGTCTCCGAGGCGGAAACTAATACCTGTAGGCATCAGCCTTATAGGGCCCAAATACCGGAATCCCCAGATAGCGTGACTGATCATCCGAAAGTACAGTCAGTTTTGCTCCAAGCTTGTCAAGGTGCAGACGTGCCACTTTCTCATCCAATAATTTCGGGAGGACATAAACCTTGTTGGCATAGGCGTCGGTATTGGTAAACAGTTCGATCTGCGCCATCACCTGATTGGTGAATGAGCAGGACATAACAAAGCTCGGATGACCGGTAGCGCAACCCAGGTTCAACAAGCGCCCCTCGGCCAGTACAATCACGCCATGACCATCCTCAAACACCCAACGATCAACCTGGGGCTTGATGTTATGCCGTGTTACCCCTGGATCTTTTTCGAGGGCATTCATCTCGATTTCATTATCAAAATGACCAATATTGCCGACAATCGCATTGTTCTTCATCTGGCGCATATGTTCCAGGGTAATGACATTCTTGTTGCCGGTGGTGGTGATGTAAAGATCGGCAAAATCAAGAACATCTTCGACCCGTTTGACCTCGTACCCCTCCATCAACGCCTGCAGGGCACAGATCGGATCGATCTCGGTAACAATTACCCGGGCGCCCTGCCCCCGCAATGACTGACAGCAGCCCTTACCGACATCGCCATAACCGCAGATCACCGCAACCTTGCCCGACAGCATGACATCCGTTGCCCGCATAATACCGTCCACCAGAGAGTGACGGCAGCCGTAGACGTTGTCAAATTTAGATTTGGTCACCGCGTCGTTGACGTTCATCGCCGGGAATTGCAACACCCCTTCTTCCGCCATCTGGTGAAGACGATGGACACCGGTGGTGGTTTCTTCTGTAACCCCCTTGACGGCAGCCGCGCTGCGGCTCCATTTGTCGGGATGTGCAGCGATAGATGCGTGCAAACAGGCAACCAGCTCGCGCCAATCTTCGGGATCATCGTCAGCAACATCCGGACAGCCGGCCCGCTCCCACTCACTGCCTTTAAGAACATAGAGGGTGGCATCGCCGCCATCATCAAGAATCATGTTGGGAACTTCCCCGTCCGGCCAGGAGAGGGCCTGCTCGGTGCACCACCAATATTCTGCCAGGGTTTCACCCTTCCAGGCAAACACCGGAACACCGGCAGGGTCCTCAATGGTGCCCTCACGGCCGACGGCAACTGCCGCCGCAGCATGATCCTGCGTCGAAAAAATATTGCACGAGCACCAACGCACCCTGGCACCCAAATCGACCAGGGTTTCAATCAACACGGCGGTTTGAATCGTCATGTGCAAAGAGCCGGTGATCCGTGCCCCCTTAAGGGGGAATTGCGCCTGGTATTCGTCACGCAATGCCATCAGTCCCGGCATTTCTTCCTGGGCCAGGAGTATTTCCTTACGCCCCCATTCTGCCAGGCTGAGGTCCTTGACTTTAAAATCATTAAAAACTGACACCGTTGTTTTCTCCTTTTCCGGAGTCCTTGACTGCCACGTTCGCCAAGTGTTGATAAGAGGTTGCAACGACTGCATCAAGCCACAGTTGTCTGAAGATTATTTAGATTGTGTAGCACATTCATCGCATCAGGGACAAGACGGCAGCAGCTGGCATCATCCAAAGGCCCTCAACCACGTCTACCAGCCTCTGTGCAACGCAGCCCGATACGCATGGCCGCAAACCACAAACGCAGCAATAAAACCGCCAGCGAGCGTCCGACCGGGTTGTCGCTAAGCCATTCATAGAGTGGTGTACACCAGAATTGCCAGACAGCAGGGGTGTCCGCTGGTGCTCGCCCCTGGCGATAAGCCCTGCAGGCATCGGCAGCAAAAAATAGCTGCCAGCCATGGCGACGCACATAGCTGCCCCCGGCGTGCCATAGCTGCCACCGCCGTCTTGCCGGCATGGCCGCAAGCAAGTCTGCGACCAGAGCAAAAAAGGGGGCAAGACGCAAGCGCTCCGCATCTGCCTGCAGGCGGTACACAGCTGGTGCGTGCTCAAAAAACTCGCACCAGCCGATACTACGGAAACACATCATCAGGGCGCCGAGCAGCTGGCGTTGCCACAAACCTTCGACAGCAAAACGCCGGGCCGAGGTCTCGATCACTGCCGGCAGCAACTGCCACTGGCCGACAGCACGAAGACGTTCGGCGAAATCTGTATCTTCCATCACCGGCAGATCGGTGCGAAAGTCACCAACCTGCTGATAGAGGTTACGATGAAGCAGAAACCCCTGATCACCATGAATAGTTTCAGGGCGCGAGGTTCGGGCTTTGCGCTCGTAAAAGTTATAACCTTTACTCTTTTTTGCTTCACCGGTCAGAAAGTCGAGAGCAAAATGGCCGGCGATTCGCCTGTCGTTGCTGCGCGACAAGAAGTCGATCCCGACGCGCCACGCCAGTGAATCGGCAAAGCGACTGTCGGCATGCAGAAACAGCAACCAGTCACCACGGGCCAGCGCTGCGCCGGCATTCAGCTGGCGACCACGGCCACGCGGACTGCTGATCACGTGGATCTGTTCTTGCTGCAACAAGGCCAGTGTCGCGTCGGTCGAACCACCATCAACGATAATAATCTCATAGGCAACCTGGCACTGACGGCGCAGATCGGTGAGAAAAGCAGGCAGTTCCGCCGCCTCGTTGAGCACCGGGACGATAACGCTTAGCTCCAGCGTTGAAGCGACATTCTCTTCCATTATCTTTCCTGACAAAAAGCCCTCGACTGCAACTGATCCTGTGCTATAAATAGTCAGGTTCCATTTTTCATTATCTGTCCGGCCCGTCAATGTTGATCGACTGGACAATATCTTTTTACAGCTGACCTGACAAGGGGACAAAGATGAGCGAAATCATTGATATCTATGCACGCGAAATTCTGGATTCACGGGGCAACCCGACCGTCGAGGTTGAGATCGCCCTCGAAACCGGCGTGATCGCCAGGGCTGCGGTCCCCAGTGGCGCGTCCACCGGCGAACGTGAAGCTCTTGAACTGCGTGACGGCGACAAAAGTCGCTATCTTGGCAAAGGGGTACTCAAAGCTGTCGAGCACGTCAACGAAATTATCGCCGTTGAATTGCAGGGGTGGGAAGCCAGCGACCAGATCGGCATTGATCGTAAACTGCTGGAGCTTGATGGTACCGACTTCAAGAGCAAGCTCGGCGCCAACGCCCTGCTTGGTGTATCCATGGCCTGCGCCAAAGCCGCGGCCGAAGATGCCGGCCTGCCCCTTTACCAGTACATCGGCGGCATCAACGCCAAGGAGCTGCCCCTGCCGATGATGAATATCATCAATGGTGGCGAACATGCCGACAACAATGTCGACATTCAGGAATTCATGATTATGCCGGTCGGTGCGGAAAGCTTTAAAGAAGCATTGCGCATGGGCGCGGAAATCTTCCATGCCTTGAAAAAAGTCCTGAAAAGCAAAGGCTACAACACGGCAGTGGGTGATGAGGGCGGGTTTGCCCCTGACCTGAAAAGTAACGAAGAGGCCCTTGAGGTGATTGTCGAAGCGATCAAGACCGCCGGCTACAAACCGGGCGAAGATATCCTGCTGGCCCTCGATGTCGCCGCCTCGGAACTTTACAAAGATGGCAAGTACAATCTTGCCAATGAAAAGCAGCCCCTTAAAACCGCTGCCGAACTGGTGGCTTTTTATGAGGATCTGGTGGAGCGCTATCCGATTATCTCGATTGAAGACGGCATGGCTGAGAATGACTGGGACGGCTGGAAGCTGATGACCGAAAAATTGGGGAACAAGATCCAGATTGTCGGCGACGACCTGTTTGTCACCAACACCAAAATCCTTAAAGAAGGGATCGACAAGGGGATTGCCAACTCCATTCTCATCAAGGTCAACCAGATCGGCACCCTGACGGAAACTTTAGATGCCATCGAAATGGCAAAGCGCGCCGGCTACACTGCGGTGATCTCCCACCGCAGTGGCGAGACCGAGGATACCACCATTGCTGACCTGGCTGTTGCCACCAATGCCGGGCAGATTAAAACCGGTTCTTTGTGCCGGACCGACCGGGTATGCAAATACAATCAGTTGCTACGTATCGAGGATGAGCTGGAAGACACCGCCATCTTCCGCGGCAAGGACGTTTTTTATAATCTGAAAAATCTGTAATTGCATGTACTTATTGCTTCGGCGCCAAAACAGTTAAAAGTTGAACTCACATCGTCATTCCCGCGAAAGCGGGAATCCAGTGGGATTTTAGGCTGTTAAAGAATGGATCCGCGACTGAAGCACTCGGGGATGACAGGTTATTTACTTACCGGAATAATAGCAACGGGGTAACAGCAGAACAGCTGTTACCCCGTTGTCTGTTTAAATCAGATACAATTTGAACGAACTGCCCAGACGTTCGCGCCTGACCTTTCCTGCCGCCACCAGTTCTCTGACCATCTGCTGCACCTGTTTTTTGTTCAACTGTGGTAAATTGGCATAAAGATCAGACTGGACAAGACCCGGCTGCGCGCAAATAATTCGCAGAATGGGGTCTTCTGCCATCTCAGCAGCGGGGTCTATTGCTGCGCCAGTCTGAGCTGCCGGTTGCGCCGATTCTTTTTCAAGGGGCACAACAAACGATGTTTCATCGCTACCTTGACTTGCCTGCTGCTCTTGCTCTCGCTCCTGCTCGGCACGGATTTCCCGCTCCAGAGCAGTCAGCCGCTGGTAGAAATAAAAACCGCCACCCAGCAGTATCAGTAACAGCACAATCCACGTCATATCTCACCTCCGTCAGCAGTAAAAACACATTGTTCGGCTATTGTACAAAAAAAAGAAACTCATGGTCTATGAACTTTGCACCAGGCGAAAGCGGCCAAAACCGTAGGAAGCCCCCTTGCCGACATGCAGCAAAGCCCCCAATTCAAACAGCCACCACAGTTCTGCAAGAGCATCTCCGGACAGGTCAAGTGAGCCTGTCAGTCCACCGATCCCCTGCTCTTTGCCCCCATGTTCAAGGCGCCGCCAATCCTGCCAGTGCAGAGTTTCTTCGCGACACACAATGGTAGCGGCCAATTCACTCATCTCATCTTCAGTGCTGTTAGTGACGGCCTCACCATGGGCGATAGCCAGATAACTGACCCGCCGGCGTAATACTGAAAAAAAGTCCTTAAAGACAAACTTGAACAAAGGTTTTCCATTTTTTATCAGTCTCATAGGAGTTACTACTTCAAGTTTTACTTGATTTTTAGACTGGCTGTGTCGTTCCAATAACCAGGATAAAGGAACGATATCGGGTATCACACAAGCAGACAAAACGCCCTGTGGGCTCGTTACGCCATCATTGATTGGCGCTTTCATTGCCGTAACATGAAAGCGGCCCTGCCCTTTATGAATCCCTCGCTGACCGAGCATTTGCAGCAAAGCAACAAAGGCTTCAATCGCCACAACACCATCGCCGATAAACAGTGCGGGGAGTGTAAATTGATGGCCCTTGGCAAAGCGTCCTTGCGGCACAACATCTGGCGAAAAAACAACGGCAGCCGATGGCTTCTGCACCTGGCGCTGGACAACCGGATCAGTCGCCGGTTGCGGAAACAGCAGATTGCCAACCAATCGGGAAATCTCCGCTCCATGCTGTCTTTCCAGCTCCTTGTAGACTGCGGAGAATTCGCGGCGCAACTGCAACAGCGCCTGTGCCGGCAGCTCAACCCTTTCAATCAGGGTCAAAACAAAGGTGATGTGCGCGCAGTCGAGGCGATCCAGCCAGAGCGGAGGAGTAACGGACAGGGGCATGAAACCTCCGTTGTGATTGCACACAGACGTGGATTTTGTTATACGTCAGACGTGTCTACCGGCAATATTGCCCGAACAGGAGAACATCAGATGTTTCACTTTACCTTGCTTACGCAAGATCCGCAAACCCGTGCCCGCCGTGGTCGCCTGAAAACCCCCCACGGCACCATCGAAACGCCGATTTTCATGCCGGTCGGCACCCATGGTGCCCTCAAGGCCATGACACCAGCCCAGGTCGAAGAAACCGGGGCACAGATTATCCTCTCTAACACCTATCACCTGCACCTCAAGCCGGGTGAAGCTTTAATCAAAAAAGCCGGCGGCCTGCATCAGTTTATGCACTGGAAACGGCCGATTCTCACTGACAGCGGCGGCTTTCAGGTCTTTTCTCTGCCAAATAAAAAGATTGGTGAAGAAGGGGTGCATTTTCGCCACGAAGGAACCGGTGATGAGGTTTTTCTCGGGCCCAAAGAGGCCATGCAGATTCAGAACGATCTGGGGTCGGATATCATCATGGCTTTTGATGAGTGTATCCCCTATCCCGCCACTCATGACTATTCTGCCAAATCGATCAAAAAAACCCTGCGCTGGGCGCAAAGCTGTCTGCAGCACCACCGACGTCCTGACGAGCAGGCCCTGTTCGGCATCGTTCAAGGCAGCGTCTACCCGGATTTACGGCGTGAGTGCGCTGAGCAACTTGGCGCTCTTGATTTCCCCGGCTATGCCATCGGTGGCGTCAGTGTCGGTGAGGGGCTGGAACTTCTAAAAAAGGTAGTTGACGACACCGAGCCCCACATGCCGCAGCATAAGCCCCGTTACCTGATGGGGGTCGGATTGCCGGAGGATATTCTCGAGTCAATTGAACGGGGGATGGACATGTTCGACTGCGTCATTCCAACGCGCTATGCGCGCAGCGCCACCCTGTTTACCCGGCGCGGCAAAATCCGCCTGACCAATCGTAATTTCCGCCGCGATTTCTTCCCCGTCGATCCTTCCTGCGATTGCTACTGCTGCGCCAATTTCAGCCGTGCCTATCTCCATCACCTGTTCAATGCCAACGAAATTTTATCGGCAACCCTTGCGGCTATTCACAATGTGCGTTTTTATCTGAATATGGTAGCAGAGGCACGCACGGCCATTGAGGCAGGCGACTTTGCTGCCTTTAAGGCTGATTTTCTGCAGGAATATTTTTCATCCGGGAAATAAACGCCATCAGCACAGATGTTCTCACAGAGAGTCTACCCTGATGGATTTTTGTATCTGTTCAGCACCGGATCTTCGGATCCTATGTCAAGGGACGCGATTGTTTCCCGTTGGGTCATCCATGACCGCTTGTTGTCGCCGTCCATGGCGACAAACACCCCTGCCGCAGGAGCCAAAGGCCCTGCACAAGGTTAGTGCTGAATAGTTACCGGATTTTTTTGTATTCTGCACCACTGGTGCCGCAGGGTCGGGAATTTACGCCGGCATGAATATCCCGGTTACCTGCAGCGACATCTCATCTCAGGGGTCGAGCTCTTCCCTGGGGGCTGATCAGGGTTCCATAAACATCAAATGCCAGTGTGGTCATGGACTCCTCCGGTTATTTATCATTCAGTCTTGCCGTCCTGTCTCTGCCGATCTGAATCGCAGTCGCGAGTGCCTTCGGTTGATCTTCAAAGGTACCGATTTCGATTTCAGCAGCCTCCGGCACGCCAGGGGCTTGAGCGGGTTATTTCTGCCAGGCGAATTTCCTGAAAACCTCGTCGCTCGGAGTGCCGGCGACGTGATTGACGTAGTTACTCATCACCTTTTGCGACAGACCGAGGACAATTTCAAGTAACTGACGTTGGCCGTAGCCGGCGGCGTAGAATCCCTCGACCTCAGCTTCGCTGAGTTCGCCGCGTTTGCGCACCAGCGCCAGGGTGGTTTCCTGTAGCACCTGAAGCTTCTCGGTCGGCAGCGGCTGCTGGTTGCGCAGCGCCTCGGTCAGCGCCGGGTCGACCTTCATCATGTGGGCGATGGCGGTGTGGGCCGGGACGCAATAGGTGCAATTATGTTCGACGTTGATG
>NZ_JCBCBS010000192.1:0-1776 GCF_059864205.1 Pelovirga sp. | reverse complement strand
ACTCCACCGGCGACCATCTCCGAGCCGCGCAGAAACTCGCGCGTCAGTTGCGCCAACGCGGTTATTCGGTAGCACGGGACATTATCAGGCGCCAAATTGACGAAACCCTTGTTTATGCCCGCCAGATGAATTACCGTTACGTGGCAGTTGTCGCTACCGAAGATCTCGATATTGAACTGATCTCACTGGCCGATTCAAGCCGCAGTCGCATCAGTTGGCAGCAGATTGAACACCCGGACTTCATCTTGTACTGATCTTTTCTCATCGCCGGAAGCAGCAAAAACCGGCACAACAGGAGCTAGCAGGAACCTATGGCCAATATTATTATCGTCGGTGCCCAGTGGGGTGACGAAGGCAAAGGCAAAGTGGTCGACATCTACACCGAATACGCCGACAACGTCGTCCGTTTTCAGGGTGGTAACAATGCCGGGCACACCCTGGTGGTCGGTGACCAGAAAACTGTTCTGCATCTGATCCCCTCCGGTATTTTGCATCAGGGCAAACGCTGCATCATCGGTAACGGTGTGGTTCTCGACCCCAAGGTCTTCCTCGAAGAGATTGATAAACTGAAAAAACGTGGTTATTTAAAAGATGATCAGCAGTTGATGGTGGATGGTGCGGTCAATATTATCATGCCCTACCACAAAAAGATCGACATCGCCCGTGAAATGAAGTCCGGCGCCAAAAAGATCGGCACCACCGGCCGCGGTATCGGTCCCACCTACGAAGACAAGGTCGGCAGACGCGGCATCCGTTTTGCCGATCTGCTCAATCCCGAAACCTTCCGCCGCAAACTCAAAGAGATCCTGCCGGAGAAAAACTTCTTCCTGGAAAAATATCTTGGTGAAGAGCCTCTGAATGAACAGGCCATTGCTGAAGAATATCTCGGCTACGCCGAACGCCTGCGGGTGTATCTCGGCCGCGCCTCCACCACCCTCGATCAGGCCATCAAAAATGGTGAAAGCATCCTGTTTGAAGGGGCCCAGGGAAGTTTGCTCGACATTGACCACGGCACCTATCCTTACGTTACTTCATCCTCGACCATCGCCGCAGGTGCCTGCACCGGTAGCGGCCTTGGACCCCAGGTTATTGACGCAGTCATCGGCATCTCCAAGGCGTATGCTACACGCGTCGGCGAAGGCCCGTTCCCGACGGAACTGGACGATGAAATGGGGGAACGCTTGCGTACCGCAGGCAATGAATTCGGTGCCACAACCGGACGCCCACGCCGCACCGGCTGGCTCGATATTGTCGCCCTGCGTGAAGCCGTCCGTACCAACGGCATGACCGGCATCGCCCTTACCAAGATGGACGTACTGAGTGAACTGGACACTATCAAGGTCTGTACCGCTTATCGTCACGGCGAGCAGATTATCGAGGAATTCCCCCAGGACCTCGATACGTTAAGTGCCTGCTCTCCGGTATATGAGGAGATTCCCGGCTGGCAATCCGACATCAGCGAGCTGCAAAACTACGCCGATCTGCCGCAGCAGGTGCGCGACTATGTTGATAAAATAGAGAGTTGGACCGGTTGCCCCGTCGTGCTGGTATCTGTCGGCCCACGCCGCGACCAGACCCTGCAGCGCAGCAACCCTTTCACAAAAAAGTCGTGAAAAAAGGTTGACGCTCTGCAGCGATTCACGTATAAAAGCTTTCCGTTGCTACGGGCCGGTAGCTCAGTTGGTAGAGCATCTGACTTTTAATCAGATGGTCACTGGTTCGATCCCAGTCCGGCTCACCATTTAAAAAGTACCACCTGCGGGGTCATTTCCCGCA
>NZ_JCBCBS010000184.1:0-15771 GCF_059864205.1 Pelovirga sp. | reverse complement strand
CTGTCGCCTTTCGTGAAAAGAGGTAGCGACCAGCCAATATCCTCTGCTGCGAAGAGGAGTTCCTCCCTCGGCACACCACAAGTCGCCCCACGCCAGTGGCAAGCTCTTTTGCTGACTTTTGGAGCGCTTGCCAAAAGTCAGGCGGCGGGTGGGGCCGCGACCCCGCGGTTCTGTTGTTTAAAGGGTCTAGGGGGCGTTGTTAAGGGTCAAGGGGACATTCTATATTGGCTGAATAGAGCCCCGCCTTCTGCTACAGTCCCTCCATGCCACGCCAACCTCGTATTCGGGTGACACAATATCGATTAAAAGATGATCGGTTTTGTGTCACCCGGAATATTCGCACCCTCCCCATGCGCCCTTGCCTTCCTAGGGCACCAAAGCTATACTTTAGTGCAATGATATAACTGAAATAAGGAGGGTCCTGTGGCGACTCAAGCAGATAAGTCTCAGCCGATGGTAAAAGTCATCGGATCTAATGGTCAAATTTCTCTCGGCAAAAGGTATGCTGGGCGTCAGGTTCTGGTGGAAGAGAGCGAACCCGGAGTCTGGATTGTCCGTACGGCGACTGTGATCCCCGACAATGAGCAGTGGCTGCATCAGCCTCAAGCTGTTGATGATTTGCAAAGGGCGCTGAAGTGGGCCGTTGACAATGGACCTCAGGAATCCGATGTGGAGTTTTTAAACCGGCAGCTAAACCATGACTGAGAATGCAATAATGGTGCGGCTTGATTTAAACAATCCGGTATTTCAGGAAAACCTGTTGACTCTGCAGAAACCGGAGCGCCTGGCAGCTCTTGACACCCTGAACAAAATCCGCCAACTGACCTGGAATCAGCTGTACCGTGATAGCGGGTTGAAGTGGGAAAAAATCAGCAGCATTAAGCCCCCTCAGGGCATGACAGCCGTATACTCCCTGCGCATTACCCGATCCCGCCGCGCAACAGCTATCCGCGATGGTGAATTCATACGTTTTCTAACCATCGCCCCTGACCATGACAGTACTTACGGCAAGAAGTAAGGTTGGTATCTGTGGATCAAGGGTGGACGTAGGGGACATTCTATATTGGTTGAATAGAGCCCCGCCTTCTGCTACAGTCCCTCCATGCCACGCCAACCTCGCATCGACATCCCCGGCCTCTTGCAGCACGTTGAGGAAGGGGGAGTACGGGTATTTTGGACACCCGCGAACATTCAAGCACACACACTTCAGAACACGCCAAAACCTTGCAGCCCGTAGCGTGACATGCTACATTGCTTTTCATGATTATCAGTTTTCAACATAAAGGTCTCGAGCGACTCTATCATTCGGATTCAGTCGCCGGCATTCAACCGGCGCATGCTCCAAAGCTCAGACGCATTCTTGCTGTATTAGATGCAGCATCGTCGCCAGAAGAACTCAAACTACCGGGCTACAGACTTCATCCATTGAAAGGGAATTTGCAGGGGCACTTTTCCCTGTGGGTCAATGGAAACTGGCGCGTTACTTTTCGCTTTGTTGGCCAAGATGTCGAACTGGTAAACTATCTGGATTATCACTGAGGGAGTCGTTTATGCTTAAAAATCATCCGCACCCAGGCGAAATATTGCGCGAGGATGTTCTGTCGCCACTGGCAATTGACGTGACCGACGCGGCACAGCGTCTTGGGATCGCCCGCTCAACCTTGTCGCGCATCATTCATTGTCATTCAGGAATTAGTCCGTTGCTGGCGTTGCGGCTGGAAAAAGCTGGTGTTAGCACCGCTCGGTTCTGGATGACGCTACAGGCAAATTACGAACTCGCCAAAGCTGAACAGGATGACAGCCTGCTGGAGGTAAAAACTTTGTATGAGGCTGTTTGAGGGGGTTAGGGGGACGTGTGCGAACTGACGGGGACAGCCCCTCTGAACAAAGGTACTGTCCCCTTTCCGGTCTCGTGTTAATGGCTGAGAAAAAACGGTAATCGGGGGTTGGGCGAGGTGACGTTGTTTAATTGTTGAATAGTTCGTCTTCTCCCGCTACTTGTCATTCATTCAACTTTGGAATGAAGTAAACATCGGCTCGTCCCTGCAAATCGGAATCTGATGTAACTAAAGTAGAGCCACAATGACGAGCTACCGTTAAAATCATCGCGTCGGCCATCGCAAGGCCTTCAGCAAGAGAAATATCAGCAGCCAGCAAAGCCAGATTTTCATCAAAGGGGATCACACGTGATTTTTTCATGAAACCAACAGCTTGCAAGGCTTTTTCTTCACCAACGGTGCGCTTTAGAAATTTATAAACTTCATAAAGTACAATTGTGGGCACAACAAGGTGTTCATGCTCAGATAAATATGGATAAAATTTATCCGCTAGAGCCCCATCAGAAAACCATTCCAACCAACCACAAGAATCGACAACCCACATTAAAAACGATCCGACTTATCGCGAATATTGCTGATATCGACTCCTGAAGCAATGCCACGCAAATCTTCCAAAGACGATTCCGGCACGAGAATCAACAATCTGTCCTTTTCTATAAAGGTCAGCTTTTGTTTTGGCTTCAAGGCATAATGTTCCCTGATGGCCTTGGGGATAACGACCTGATATTTTTCGGAAATGGTTGTCTGCATTATCATTCTCCTCTTATTATATCGATGGAAAAATCGTACAACGTCTTCATCGGCCTGTCAAGGAACAGGGATGAGTTCCTGACCACATGTTATTCGGGGGACATAATACCGATTAAAAGATGATCGGACTTTAAACCAACCCCATAACCGGCGGGTAGCGTCCCGCCAGACGTCATCCTTTTGATAGGCGTCAAAAGGATGCAAAAACGCCTCCACTGGCGTGGGGCGACGTGAGCTAGACGTTTATGGCGCGTTCTTCCGGCGAACATCTAGGTGACGGCTATCGTCAGCAAATCAACATGTTCAACCTGGTCGCCCTGCGCGCAAGCGCTGAGGGGCCTATGACGGAGGACCGCAGCGTCGATTTTTCTGATGGTGATACCGTTCTTTTTTGCAGAAAATCTCCGGGCCTTGACCACCGAACGTACGGGCCGCATCCCCTGGCGAGCGCAGCGAGAGGGGGCGCCTGTCGCCTTTCGTGAAAAGAGGTAGCGACCAGCCAATATCCTCTGCTGCGAAGAGGAGTTCCTCCCTCGGCACACCACAAGTCGCCCCACGCCAGTGGAAAGCTCTTTTGCTGACTTTTGGAGCGCTTGCCAAAAGTCAGGCGGCAGGCGGGGCCGCGACCCCGCAGTTCTGTTGTTGAAATCGGGAGGACATAATACCGATTAAAAGAATAAACGGTTTTATGCCCCCAGGGGGAGTTCCCCTGAGACGGCAAATGGATGTCTGGTCGCCGGATCGGCGGACCACAAAAAACAGATTGAAAAGGTCGGAAGGCATGAAGGGTTTGTGAATTCAGATATTGCCCCGGAGAGCGTCCGCGAGGTTAAGGGAAATCTCCGTTTTCCCCTTGACTTTACTTATCATGGATGTCCCCCGATTAAATTCGTTTTATTTTTGGGTAGTTGGTTAAGAATTAGCGGTCCGAAAGGATTTTGTTGAAAAACGTGGTAGTATGTAATGAACGATTTGAAAGTTTCGAAGAGTAACTGGTTTTTTCTACAATCAAGGAGGAAGAAAAATGAAACGGATGATCAATGTTGTGTTGGTAGGTGCCATGGTACTGGTTCTTGCAGGTTGTGCTACGCAGTACACTTTGGCCCCGGAAGATGATAAATTGATGCGTGACGCGATCGCTGCTTCTCAGGCGGCAGCAGCCTCGGCACAGCAGGCGCAAGCTGCTGCAACCAAGGCTGAAAACGCTGCGGCAAAGTGCGAAAGATCTGTCGCCCTTTGTGACGCTGCTGCAAGCTCTGCCCAGGCAAGCGCTGATCGCGCCGAAGCTGCTGCCGATAAAGCAGCGAAGGCTTTTGAGTTAAGTCAGCAGAAATAAGCTGTTCGAGCAATTTCTGTGCAGTAACAAAAAGCCCCGGTTAGCCGGGGCTTTTTTGTTGCCATCAGGGCTGATTCGGTGGTGCTGATACGGGCTGAGGCACACCAGTGCGCTGCTCGAGGATGAGACGTGCCTGCGGCCAGTCGATGTCAGCCTGAGGAGCAACCAGATCACGTTGACGCAGAATTTCCGCTATGGGCGCCACCACCCGATTGGTCGGGTCGGGGTGGGCTTCGAGGTACAATCGTCCTTCCTTGAGTCCCAGTTTAATCGGCTGATCGATGATCGTGACCGCCATACCGAGGTACACGCGCTCAAACAGCAGCTGGATATGTTCCGGATAGAGGCGGATACAGCCGCTACTGACCTGGCGGCCAATACCAAAGGGACGATTGGTTCCGTGCAGACCGATGTGCTTCTGCGAGAGGCCGATCCAGTAATCACCCAGGGGGTTGTCCGGTCCCGGTGGAATTACCGCCGGTAGCTGCGGATGCTCTGCACGCCAGCTGGGCGGCGGTGTCCAGCTCGGATTGGCAATCATGGTGACAACCTGATTATAGCCGGTCGGGGTATCGCGACCTTCGCGGCCGATACCGATGGGATAGACATTTATCAGGGGTTGTTGCCGCCCTTCGCGGATCAGGTACAGCCGCTGTTCAGCCAGGTTGATGGTGATTCCTGCTTGCGCCTGATAAGGAACGATTGCCGCGCGGGGAATGAGAAGCTCGCTATCAGTTGGTGGTTGCCAGGGGTCGATGGTGGGGTTGGCATTTATCAGTGTGCCGTAACCAATGCCATGCCGGCGTGCTAATTCAATCAGGGTGTCGCCGGGGTGAATCAGCTGGTAGAAGTTTTCGCCCACCAGGGTGTCGGATGTTATTGCAAAGACCGACGATGGCACTACGAGCAACAAGGGCAATAGCCAAAGTACCATTGTGCCCGGCAAAAAACGTGATATTTTGGGAGTTAATAATGGCATCAGATCGTTGCTATCGGTGGCTGTGTGCAATTTGGATAAAAAATATTGTTCCGGTTTTTTCAAAGATTGTACCTGTCTTTTCGCACAGCTCCATGTCCGCTGTAAACAGAAGATTTCTGCGTTGATTGTCGTCTTTCGCTTTTTGCCTGTCTGTGGAATAATGCGATACTTTCATTCTTGCCCAAAGGTCACCCATGTCCGACAAGGTTCAGCGCCTCTATCTGGTTGATGGTTCTTCCTATATCTATCGTGCCTATTTCGCCATCCGCCATCTTTCCAACTCAAAGGGAGAGGCAACCAACGCTATCTATGGCTTTACCACCATGTTGCTGACTCTGCTGCGCCAGGAACAACCCGACCATATCGCGGTGATTTTTGACAGCAAGGGGCCAACCTTCCGCAAGGACCTTTACCCCGACTATAAGGCCAACCGTAGTGCCATGCCGGAGGATCTGGTGCCGCAGATCCCGGTCATCAAAGAGGTGGTGCAGGCATTGCGGATGCCGGCACTGGAGTTGCCGGGTTTTGAGGCGGATGACATCATCGCTACCCTGGCGCGGCGCTTCGCTGCCCAGGGGCTCGAGGTGACAGTGGTCACCGGCGACAAGGATCTGATGCAGATCGTTGATGAACGTATTCGCCTGCTCGATACCATGAAAGGCAAGGTGACGGGGCGCCAGGAGGTGATCGAACGTTTCGGCGTGCCACCGGAGCAGGTGCTCGAGATTCTTGGGCTTGCCGGTGACAGCTCCGACAACATCCCCGGTGTCCCTGGTATCGGGGAAAAAACCGCCAGTGCTCTGATCCAGGAGTTCGGCACTATTGACAATCTGCTGGCCCATATCGACCAGGTCAAAGGCAAGAAACGCCAGGAGAACCTGCAGGAATTTGCTGAGCAGGCGCGCCTGTCGCGCCGTCTGGCGGCGTTGGTGGATGACCTTGAGATGAATGTTGATTTTGACCGGTTTTTGCTGGAAGATCCCGACGCCGAGGCCCTGCAGGCCCTGTTCAAGCGCCTGGAATTCACCCGGCTACTCACCGATCTGCCGGCATTACAGGCGCAGCCCACGACCGATTCAGCCGCCGATTACCGCACGATTGCAACGGAAGATCAACTGGATGCCCTGATTGCAGAACTCAAAAACGCCGGAACCTTTGCCCTTGATACCGAAACCACCAGTTTGACTGCGGTTCAGGCCGACCTCGTCGGTCTGTCTTTTGCTGTGCGGCCTGATGCCGGTTGGTATGTGCCGGTGGGACACCGGTATCTCGGAGTACCCGAGCAATTACCGTTGGCGCTGGTAGTGGCAAAGTTCAAACCCTTGCTGGAGGACCCGCAGTATCAGAAAATCGGTCAGAATATCAAATATGATGCCCTGGTATTGCGTCGCGCCGGTATCGAGCTGGCGGGCATTTGTACCGATACGATGATACTGTCGTACCTGACCCATCCGGAGGCCAAATCCCACGGTCTTGATGCACTGGCTCTTGCCCACCTGAATTATCGCACGGTGCCCTATGCCGAGGTTGCCGGCACCGGCAAGAAGCAGATCTGCTTCAGTGAAGTCGAGGTAGAGAAAGCCACCCGCTATGCTGCTGAAGATGCCGATATTACCTGGCGCCTGGCGGACAAACTACTACCGGAGCTTAAGGATGAAGCGAGCCGCAGGCTTTTTGCGGAAGTCGAAATGCCTCTGGTCGATGTTCTTACCCGGATGGAATGGACGGGTATCCGCGTCGATGCTGATTTTCTCGGTATTCTCTCGGCGGAGATGGGTGAACGCCTGCAGGTTCTCGAAGAACAGATTCATCAGTTAGCCGGCAGCGCTTTTAATATCAATTCTCCTAAGCAACTGGGCGAGGTGCTGTTTGAACGTCTTGGCCTGGCGAAGGGCAAAAAAACCAAAAGCGGCTGGTCGACCAATGTCGAGGTGTTGCAGGGGTTGGCTGATCAGCATGAGATCGCCGCGCGGATTCTTGATTATCGTTCGGTCAGCAAGCTTAAAAGCACCTATACCGATGCTTTGCCGCGCATGATCAATCCGGCCAGCGGGCGCTTGCATACCTCCTTTAACCAGGCGGTGACCGCTACCGGACGTCTTTCATCGAGCGATCCCAACCTGCAGAACATTCCGATCCGGACCCCCGAGGGGCGGCGGATTCGTGAAGCCTTTATTCCGCAGGATGGGTGGGTGCTGCTGGCGGCAGACTATTCGCAGGTCGAGTTACGGGTGATGGCGCACATGGCCGATGTGGCTGACTTAAAGCAGAGTTTTGCCGCCGGTGAGGACATTCACCGCCGCACCGCCTCGGAAATCTTCAATGTCTTTCCGGAAATGGTCAGTGCTGAGATGCGCCGTCAGGCCAAAACCATCAACTTCGGTGTATTGTATGGCATGGGGGCATTCAGCCTGGCGAAGGACCTGGGGATCGGTCGTGCCCAGGCCCAGGAGTTTATCGATCAGTATTTTCAGCGCTACCCGGCAGTGCTTGAGTTTCTCGAAGAAAAAAAGGCGCAGGCGCGTGAACACCAGTATGTGACGACCCTGCTCGGACGGCGCTGTGCTATTGCGGAGATTCACAGCAGCAATGGTGCGGTGCGCAGCTACGCCGAACGCAACGCCATCAACTATCCGATTCAGGGCAGTGCGGCCGATATCATCAAGGTCGCCATGGTCAATATCGATCGGCGCTTACGTAAAGAAAAGTTGCAGACTCGCATGCTGCTGCAGGTTCATGATGAACTGGTGTTTGAGGCCCCGGCGCAGGAACAGGAATACGTCGCGTCACTGGTTCGCGACGAGATGGAAAATGCGGTTGCTCTAGATTTGCCGCTGCAGGTAGATCTGGGATCGGGTAAAAACTGGGCCCAGGCTCATTAAGGAATTATAGCTGTTCAGCTCTGTCCTTGCCACAGGACTCCCGACCCGGTGCTGAACAGATACAAGGCATGAAGAATATCGGCGGTCGCCCCGCTATAGCAACATCCTAAGGAGATTGTATTTGATGAATTTGAAGCGCTACGCAATGAAAGATCTGGCTTGTCCGCAACTCACCGATGTTCCGCCCCTGGGGATGGATGCCGCCTCCCTGGAAATGGATATTCGTCATTACTACACCAACAATCTTGGGCGCGATCAGCATTGTCGTTTGCTCTACTACGCTTACGAAGCACTGGCCCTGACCATCCGCGATCGTTTGATGGAGCGCTGGAAGAATACCCGCCAGGCTTACGAGGACGCCGACGCCCGGCGCTGTTATTATCTATCACTGGAATTTCTGATGGGGCGTACCCTGGGTAACGCGGTGCTCAATCTCGGGCTGGACGAGGAACTTGAAAAAGCTCTGAATAATCTGTGTTTGCGCTATGAAGATCTGGTCGATGCCGAACCGGATGCCGGTCTGGGTAACGGTGGCCTCGGGCGTCTGGCGGCATGCTTTCTCGATAGTTGTGCGACCCTGCAACTGCCGGTCATGGGCTATGGTATCCGCTATGAGTACGGCATGTTTCGTCAGAACATCAACAATGGCTATCAGGTCGAAGAACCGGATCACTGGCTGGCGATGATGAACCGCTGGGAGGTGGAACGGCGTGAGTACCGCCAGCGCATCAAGTTTGGTGGGCACAGCGAACACTATTATGATGACAACGGCCGGCGTCGGGCGCGTTGGGTTGATACCCAGGATGTGCAGGCCATCCCCTACGACGTACCGATCCCGGGTTTTAACAACGGTACCGTCAATACCCTGCGTCTGTGGCGCGCCGAGGCCACCGAAGAATTTGATCTGGGCGAGTTTAATGCCGGTGATTATGCCGGTTCAGTGGCCGCAAAAAATGAAGCCGAAAAAATTACCATGGTGCTCTATCCTAATGATGCCAGTGAAAACGGTAAGAATCTGCGCCTGGGGCAGCAGTATTTTCTTGCCTCGGCCAGTCTGCAGGATGTGATTGATCGCTGGACAACCATCAAGGGGAACGATTTCAGTCGCTTTGCCGAACTGAATTGTTTTCAGCTCAACGACACCCATCCCTGTTGTGCGGTGCCGGAATTGATGCGCCTGCTGCTTGATGTCCACCATCTGACCTGGGATGAAGCCTGGGAGATCGTTCAGGCCACCATGGCCTACACCAACCACACCTTGCTGCCCGAGGCCCTGGAAAAGTGGTCGGTACGCATGTTCCAGCACTTGTTGCCGCGGTTGCTGGAGATTATCTACGAAATCAACGCCCGTTTCCTCAAAGAGGTTGCCCTGCGCTGGCCGGGAGATCTGGAACGCCAGCGGCGCATGTCGTTGATTGAGGAAGGGCCGTCGCCGCAGGTGCGCATGGCTTACCTCGGCATTGTCGGCAGTTTCTCGGTTAACGGCGTTGCTGCGCTGCACTCGCGTTTGCTGCAGCAGGGGCTGTTTCGCGATTTTTACGAGATGTGGCCGGAAAAATTCAATAACAAGACCAACGGCGTGACCCAGCGGCGCTGGCTGGCTTATGCTAACCCGCTGCTGGCAGAATTGATCACTAGCCGCATCGGCAGTGGTTGGACGACCGATCTCACGGAATTAAAGCAGCTGCAAGTGTTTGCTGATGACAGTTCTTTTCAACAGCAGTGGCAGCAGGTCAAGCGCGCCAACAAGCAACTGCTGGCGGATTTTGTGGCCGATAAGTGTGGGGTCGCCTTCCCCCTTGACAGCTTGTTCGATGTACAGGTCAAGCGCATCCATGAGTACAAGCGCCAGTTGCTCAACGTCCTGCATGTCATTCATCTCTACTATCGCATCAAGCAGGGGGATACCGACAACTGGGTGCCGCGTGCCATTCTGATTGGCGGCAAGGCTGCCCCCGGCTATGCCATGGCCAAACTGATTATCAAGCTGGTCAACAATGTTGCCACGGTGATCAATCACGATCCCCAGGTTGGTGATCTGCTCAAGGTGGTTTTTCTGCCCAACTACAATGTCTCGGCTATGGAGACCATCTGCGCCGGTACCGATCTGTCCGAACAGATCTCCACCGCCGGCAAGGAGGCCTCGGGCACCGGCAACATGAAATTCATGATGAATGGCGCATTGACCATCGGCACCCTGGACGGTGCCAATATCGAGATGCGTGAAGAGGTTGGGGCGGAAAATTTCTTTTTGTTCGGGCTCTCGGCCGAGGAGGTCGAGGAGCGCCGTCGCCATTATGATCCCGCCAGCATTGTCGCAGCGGACAAACATCTGGCGCAGGTGATGCACCTCTTGCAGAGCGGTCATTTCAACCAGTTTGAGCCGGGGATTTTCGATCCGCTTATCCGCGCGATTTTCAATCCTGACGATCTGTGGATGGTTGCTGCCGACTTTGACAGCTACCGTATTGCTCAGCAAGAGGTGTCAATGGCCTATCGCGATCAGCAGAGCTGGACGCGGATGAGTATTTTGAATAGTGCTGCTTCCGGTAAGTTTTCTACCGATCGCAC
Organism: Pelovirga sp.; assembly: GCF_059864205.1. Lineage (NCBI taxonomy): Bacteria > Pseudomonadati > Thermodesulfobacteriota > Desulfuromonadia > Geobacterales > Geobacteraceae > Pelovirga > Pelovirga sp. The sequence goes on along the minus strand of NZ_JCBCBS010000184.1, from coordinate 5,415 downwards.
CATGCGTCAGTACAACCAGGATATCTGGCGGTTGCAGGCGGTGCCGGCGAAAAAAGTTGGAGATGACGGAAAGTATGTTTAAACAAAAAGTAGCTGTTCAGCACAGGACCCCCGACCCTGTAGCAAGGATGGAGCTGAACAGTTCTTCCAAAAAAAACCGGCTGGGCATCTTGTGATTGCCGGCAAGGTTCCATCATCCGGCAAGGTTCTCGGGTGCCTTTATCTTGCGCGGTCCCGATTTAATCGGCTTTTGTGTCGCAGCGGCAATGCCGCGAATCATGCCGTTGAAGACAAAAAAATGAAAAGGGGTGATCAGATACCAGTAGAGCAGACCAAGCAGTCCTCTGGGCAAAAAGCGAGCCGTTTGGCGCAGAACCGTACCGCCGTTTTCCAGTGGCGTCAGTTTGAACGACAGGGTCGCTTTTCCGGGCAACTTCATCTCCGCCACGAGTAACAGCTGCTGGTGGCGTTTTAATGCCAGGACCCGCCAGAAATCAATGACATCTCCCTGATGGAGCTCTGCTGAACTGCGGCGACCACGACAGAGCCCGACACCACCACTGAGTCGATCAATCAGTCCGCGAATCGTCCAGAGCCAGTTTGCGTAGTAGTAACCGACATCCCCACCGATGGATGAGACAGCCGGCCAGATTTCTGCCGGAGTGGCATCAAGGGTCAGTTCACGAGTATCTTCAAAGGCGCTTCCCCCCGCCCAACCTGGATCACCGGGAGTGCTCCATTCCGCCGGTTGAAGTGTCCCGGAATCGGTCCATGTCGTTTCAACTTGCTGCTGATGAATCCGGTCGAGAGCCAGGCGGATCGCCTTGCGGGAATCGAATAGCTCCTGCGGAAGCAGTTCGGTAATGCGGTTTTCTGTGCAGACAACCGGGTTGCGCAACCCTTCTGCCAGTGGTCGAGCGATAGAGGCGGGCACTGGCGTAACCAGGTGGATCCAGTAGGAACTCAAACGTGGTGTCAAAATCGGTATTGGAATAATCCAGCGTTTGGGTAGACCCGCTTCTTCGGCGTAGGTTTCCATCAGCTCACGATAGGTGGTGATATCTGGTTTCCCGATATCAAAGGTTTGACCAATCATCTCGGGTTTTTCGAGGCAGCCGACCAGGTAGTAGAGGACATTACGCACGCCGATTGGTTGACAGGGAGTGCTGACCCAGCGCGGCGAGATGATGACCGGCAGGCGATCGACCAGATAGCGGAGAATTTCAAAGGAAGCACTACCGGAGCCAATGATCATGGCCGCTCGCAGGATGGTCACCGGCACTGTGCCCTCGCGCAGACAATTGCCCACTTCCGTTCGCGATTTCAGGTGATGACTGAGTGTATGATCGGACTCACCCAGGCCACCTAAATAGATAATCTGCTCCAGTCCTGCCTGACTGGCTGCCGATGCCATATTTCGGGCGGCAGCACGATCGGTGGCGGCAAAGTCCGTCACATCCGGAAGCATGGAGTGAACCAGATAAAAGGCGGCCCGGCACGAAGCGACGGCTCTGGTCAGGCTGTCAAGGTCGAGAATGTTCCCTTTGACGATCTCCAGATTGGGGTGCTCTGCCCAGAGGCGGTCTGCAAGTTTCTCTGGGGCCCGTGCCAATGCCCTGACCCGATAACCGGCGTCGAGCAATTTTGGAATCAAGCGGCCGCCAATATAACCTGTCCCGCCTGCGACAAAGATCGGCTTGCTGTCGTTGTGACTGTCCATTGACGTCTCCAAACTAAAATAAGGGAAAGGCGCTATGCCATAATATCCATGGTTTATTCGCGGGATTTTTCTGCTAAGCTGGATAAAAAAGGAGATTATACCATGGAAAACAAAATCCGACTCGGGATAAGTGCTTGCCTGCTCGGTGCACAGGTGCGTTACGATGGCGGCCACCAGCTTGACCGGTTCCTGCGCGATGTGCTTGGTGAATATGTCGAGTATGTGCCGGTTTGTCCCGAGGTTGAGATCGGCTTGCCGATTCCGCGGGAAACCTTGCGGTTGGTAGAGAACGCTGAGCAGCAGGTGCGTCTGGTGTTTTCGCGCAGCGGTGAGGATATTACCGAGCGGATGGAGGACTGGGCGCGCGCGCGCGTCAAACAACTGGAGAAAGAGCAGCTTGACGGCTTTGTCTTCAAAGCCAAGTCGCCGAGCAGCGGCATGGAGCGGGTCAAGCTTTATGATCGTAATGGGGTGCCGAAAAAAGTCGGGGTCGGGGTGTTTGCCCGCCACTTCATGGAACACTTTCCTCTGTTGCCGGTTGAGGAGGATGGGCGTCTGAATGATCCGCGTTTGCGCGAGAATTTTATCACCGCGATTTTTGTCCTCAAGCGCTGGCGCCAGATGCTCGCCACAGGCTTCAGCCTCGGTCGGCTGGTGGAGTTTCACACCCGTCATAAACTGTTGATCATGGCGCACAGTCCACAGCATTACCGGCAGATGGGTAAGCTGGTGGCGGCTGGGAAAGATTACTCCCTGACCGAACTGCGTCAGAACTATTTGGCTGAGCTGGTAGCGACCCTGCGTTTAAAAACCACGGTGAAAAAGCAGATAAATGTGATGCAGCATGTCCTCGGCTATTTCAAGCGTCAGCTTGCGGCCGATGAAAAACAGGAAGTGCTTGAATTAATTGAAAATTACCGCCAGGAGCTGGTGCCGATGATTGTTCCCTTGACCCTGCTTAACCACTATATCCGTAAGTACGATCAGTCTTATCTACAGCAGCAGTATTATCTGAATCCGCATCCCAAGGAGCTGAAGCTGCTCAATCAGATCTGAACAACGTTGTTTATAGGATCGAGATTGATGCTGCCCGCTAATAATCTGGATCCTGCGATTGCGCGCAGGATGACACTGATGCAATTAAACGCTGCAGTCATTCTGCGCGCAGTCGCAGAATCTACTTCCTCTTTTCTGCTTTACCGGAGTCAAAGAGTCAAACAGAAAACCAAAAAACATTTTTCAGCCCGCTTACAAATCAGGCTAGAATAAGCTCAATCTCGGGTGGATCGCTCAGCGCCTTTTTTACCGAACACTGGTCAACGCTGCGCATAATGGCCTGCTGGTACTTTTCCGGAAAATCGGTGGGCAGGCTCGTTTTATCCTGATAACAAGGTGATATTGCGTAGCGCCCGACTTACCCCAGCAGTTGCTGCATCTGCTGAAAAAAATTGCTGGCGCTTTTTTCCTGCTGTTCTTCCCCGCCGTCGGCGGGAATCCCCGCCTGACGGGTCGCCAGCAGTTGTTGCGGTAGCTCCGCCAGAAAGCGGCTTGGTTCACGTAGCTCCAGCTTGCCATGTTTACGGCGTTGACGGGCGCCAAGCAGCACCAGTCGTTGTTCGGCGCGGGTGATGCCGACATAGCAGAGGCGGCGTTCCTCGTCGATATCACAGGTCACATCAAGCGATTTTTTATGTGGTAAAAACCCTTCCTCCATCCCGACCAGAAAAACCACCGGAAACTCCAGCCCCTTGCTTGAGTGCAGACTCATCAGCGTCACCGTGTTGCCGGACAGCAACTTCTCCTTGTCGTCCTTGCCGGCGGGATCAGCATCGAGCAGGGAAATAGCATCGACAAAGCCGGCAAGACTGGGATGCTCGCTGCGCTCGATATAGCCGCCGAGGGAGTTGAGGATTTCGTTCTGGTTTTCAATCCGGCGCTGGGCGGTTTGGGGATCTTTTTCCTGACGGTAGATTTCATCAGCCAGCTTCAGCTCATTCAGTAGATCGCGCAGGGTGTCGAGCAGGCGCAAAGGGTTCTTGAACTTGCTCTGATAGCTTTTAATCAGCGCGACAAACTCTGCAATGGCGGTCAGGGTCTTTTGCCCCATGCCGTCAAACTGTTCCGGTTGCTGCAGGAGCTTCCAGATGCCGGCGTTCTGTTCGGCCGAGCGACGGATGATCTGATCGATGCTGTTTTCCCCGATCCCGCGCTTGGGGTAATTGATAATCCGCAGCAGGTTTACTTCGTCGGCGGGATTGAGGATGGTGCGCAGGTAGGCGACCAGGTCGCGAATCTCCTTGCGGTCGAAAAACTGCTGACCACCAATCAGGACATAGGGGATGTTGTCGTAGCGCAGCTGTTCTTCGAAAGCCCGCGACTGGGTATTGGTGCGGTAGAGAATGGCAAAGTCACTGAACTTGCGCTGATGGCGGAAGGTCTCGGCATGGATCAGTTCGACCACCTGACGCGCTTCGTCTTCACTATCCTCACAGCGCAGATAATCGATAGCGTACCCTGCCGGGCTGCTGGTCCACAGGGTTTTGGGGCGGCGCTGACGGTTGTTGGCGATAAGGTGGTTGGCGGCCGCCAGAATGTTGGCGCTGGATCGGTAATTCTGCTCCAGTTTGATGATGCGGGTGCCGGGAAAGTCCTTTTCAAAGTCGAGAATGTTGCTGATGTCGGCACCGCGAAAAGCGTAGATGCTCTGATCATCGTCACCAACGACACAGAGATTTTTATGGCCGCCGGCCAGCAGCTTGAGCAGTTGATACTGCACCGGGTTGGTGTCCTGATATTCGTCGACCATCTGGTAGACAAAGCGCTGTTGGTAGTGCGCCAGAATTTCACTTTGTCCTTCGAGCAGGCGTACCGTCAGGAGCAGCAGATCGTCAAAATCGACGGCGTTGTAGGCTTTTAGTGCTTTTTGATAGCGCGGATAGATGGTCGCAACAAGGTGTGATAACGGATCACGCAGGTTGGGCAGATACTGGCCGGCGTCGATCAGGCGGTTCTTGGCTGCTGAAATTCGCCAGATCATCTGCTCGGCATCGCGGTTGCTGCTGTCAGCACCGGCATCGCGCAGTAATTCACGGATCAGACGCAGTTGGTCGCTGGTGGCATAAATGGAAAAATTGCGCTTGAAACCGAGGCGGTCGATATGGCTTTTGAGAATCTGCACGCCGAGGGAATGGAAGGTGGAGATGGTCATCCCTTTGGCGGCGTTGCGGCCGGTCATCTCCTGCACCCGTTCACGCATCTCGCGTGCCGCCTTGTTGGTGAAGGTCACCGCCAGAATGTGCTCCGGGCTGGTGCCCTGCTGCACCAGGTGGGCAATGCGGCAGGTGATAACCCGAGTTTTGCCCGAGCCGGCTCCGGCGAGCAGCAGCAGGGGGCCGGCGCCGTGGGTCACGGCCTGACGTTGATGTGGATTGAGCTGGTTCAGATCAAACATGGTGAGTTGCCTGCCGGGTGAAATGAGTGGGAGCCATCTGATACCTGAGAACGCCCTGCGGGTCAAGAGGGTGTTAGCCGACAAAAAAGTTGATGGGTGACCATCTTCGCTTTCAAACTGAAATTTTGATCAAAGCAGTTGATTCTCGCAAAGGCATCTGCTAGATTGCGCGCCATGTTTCGAATGGCAATTCTTATTATCAGCATACTCTGGGCTTCACTGCTGTTGATTTCCTGGGGCGGGG